>CAZWZZ010000040.1:0-17310 GCA_964638395.1 uncultured Caldilineaceae bacterium | reverse complement strand
TCTTCCTGAGCCACAAATATCTTTTGCCGATAGCACATTTTACTGATCCGTCTCACATCTCAAGATACTCAAGCAGGGGACAACTTGTAAATAAGCCAGGAGTCGTGTATCTTTGGAGACCCCAGCAAAAATTCAAGGAGTGCCTCGATGATCTATCACTTTGAACCGATTGATGTGACTCACGTCCGTTTGACAGGCCAACTATCCAGCGGCCAGCGCCTCCAACGGATGCTGGATGCCCGCGAATTGGCCGTGGGTTTGATTCGCGGCAGGTTACGCCGCCAACACCCCCATTTATCTCCGAATGAACTGAACTTGAAAGTGTTAGAGGAGATCGAGCGTGTCAAAGGAATCGTCCCCCCCCGATTTTAGTCTGCATGTTCAACATCATTGATAGCAGTCGGGGTGAGAAAGCCGATTTGGTTCCCCTGAGGATGGATGTTCGCTATGGCCAAGCCTTTCAACGCCGTATCCGCCAACCCATCGAGTTGGCCACCGGGGAGCCGTTTGAGGTTTGGTGTGTCCGCCCCGAAGACGTAATCATTGGCAAATTGATGGCCTGGGCCGAGGGACGGTCTCGCCGGCACGAAACCGACATCTACGAAATGTTGGTGTTTCTTTACCTGCAAGCCGATTCAACCCTGCAAGCCGACTTTAACGAAGGCCATGTTACCACCCAAGCCGTCGCGCTCGGCCCGGAGGTGGCTGAACTGTGGCAGGCGATTAGAGAAGCGGCTCGACAGGCTACTGACCAGACAACCGATGAATAGCTATTCAAATCAAATTGTCAATAGTGAATGGTTAATTGTGAAGTGATGGGGTTTGATGATGGCTAATCCCTAACATCTCAAGATACTCAAGCAAGGGGTCGAGACGTGGAATAGGAGGTGGGGCCTATCTGCGTCCCTGTTTGACTCCTGGCCTGGGCAGGCGTATCATCCCTTCAAACAGCCAGAAAGGATAATTTTTCCATGACCAAAAAACAGCAATTTACGGTTAGCCTGTGGCAAGAAGATGGTTGGTGGATCGCCCAATGTATCGAGGTTGATGTGGCCAGCCAGGGCCAGAGCGAAGATGAGGCCCTGGCTAACCTCAAAGAGGCCTTAGAGCTTCACTTTGAACCCCCGACCGCCACGATTTTACCCCACATTCGCACCGTTGAGGTCGAACTTAGTGCCGCCGCTTAAACCGCTTTCCTATCGAACGGTCAAACGGAAGTTGGAAGCGGCCGGCTTTACCGAAATCAGCCAGAAGGGGAGCCACGTCAAATTTGGTCGCCATACCCCAGAAGGCTTTCGGACCGCCATTGTCCCCAAACATCGTGAAATCCGAATAGGTACGCTCAAGAGTATCCTTCAGCAGGCCGGGTTGAGCCGCGATGAATTCGAGGCGTTGTGAGGGCTGCTCGTCTGGCAAAAAAGAGGGCTGCGGGTAAAGTTAGGTCAATCTCACCATCATCTGGGATCAGGGAGCGCGGCATGGCCAACGAAGAACATCTCAAGGTACTTAAGCAGGGAGTCGAGGTTTGGAATAGGTGGCGGGAGGAAAATCCTGATGTGAGGCCGGACTTCATCGGGGCGAAACTTAGCGGGGCGACCCTCAATGGAGCGCTCCTCAATGGAGCGGACCTCTACCGGGCAGACCTTAGTGGGATGTATCTTATCGCGGCGGATCTTACTGAGGCAAACCTCAGTCGGGCGTACCTAATTGGAGCGAACCTGAGCGGGGCAAACCTCAGCCGGGCAAACCTCATCTCCGCATACCTGATTGAGGCAAACTTCAGCGGGGCGGACCTAAGACGAGCGAAACTCAGCGGGGCAGACCTCAACCAGGCGAACCTCGGCGGGGCAAACCTCAGCTATGCGTATCTCACCCATGTGGACCTAAGACGAGCGACCCTCAATGGGGCGATCCTCAACGGGGCGATCCTCAGACGAGCGATCCTCAACGGAGCGGTCCTCAACAGGGCTAGAGTAGGTTCGACTACCTTCGCGGACGTTGACCTCAGCGAGGTTAAGGGACTAGACACCGTAAGGCACGACGGTCCTTCGGAAATTGGCATCCACACCCTTTACCGCTCTCAGGGCACAATCTCTAAAGTCTTTCTCCAAAAGGTTGGTGTTCCAGATGGGCTTATAGACTATCTTGAAAAAATAAAAACCCCTGAATGTCTGTATACTCTCGAACAACTCAACGAATGGATTAAGAATCTGCAAAAGAATTTGAGCATTGTTAGTAGAAATCTAGCCGACCGTAAAGCGGTAAAAGCGCTGCATGGTCCATTAAATGTTCCCTTAAGCTTAAACAATGAAATCCGCGAGCTTGAACAGGAGCAAGAAGATATTAAAACACAGATTGCCGAATATCAACGACTAAGAACACTTTATTATTCATGACGAGGTATAGGCGGTGGATATTCATCGCGCTCGTCACATCGGCGATTTCTCCACCTGGCAGGACACCGCCGCCTATCAGCGTGCCCTCAAGCGGCTGCTGCGGGATTTGAAGGCGGCGGGGTGATTTTACGACCGGCCCATTCTTTGAAGTTGCGGGTGGGTTGAGAGCAGGATCGAGAGAATGGGAGGATTGCTGAAGGGATGGTAGCCGAGATCAGCATTGAAAAACCAGAGAACAAAAAATCCTATCATTCTAGCAATCCTGCTCTCAACCCACCCAGGAGATAAGGCTATGCCCAACCTGGCCTATCAAGAACTGACTGGTGAGATTATTGGCGCGTATTACGAGGTTTACAACCACACCTCGCGGACCTATCCTGAGTACATTTATGAAGGAGCGATGCGGGAGGAACTGCGACGGCGGGGGATTCGGACGACACGACAGGACAAGTATGAAATCGTTTATAAAAACAAGCGGGTGGGGCACCAAGCGTTAGATCTGTTTGTGGCTCAGGAAGTCGTTGTTGAAAATAAAGTCGTCGAACGATTGACCCGGTTGCACAAGGCTCAAACGATTTCATACCTCAAAACGGTCGATAAATCGGTGGGGCTGTTGCTCAACTTTGGGGGGACTGCGCCAAAAGTCAACCGCCTCTATTTCAACCCGGCCAAGAAAGCGGAGGCCATCCCGCCCCCACTCCCGCCGGAGCGGTCAGTCGAGTGGCTCTATCCCGATGTGGTGTATGATCTGGTCGGCGGTTTGTTCGAGGTCCATTCGGTACTGGGCGCGGGCTTTGTCCATCGCATCTATGCCAATGCTTGCTACCACGAATTAAAGTTGCGCGGGCTGGCGACCGAAGCCCACAAACGGCTGCCAGTCACTTACAAGGATGTGGTTATTGGCGATATTGCCTTTGGGCATCTGTTGGTCGAGGGCAGGGTGATCCTTTTTCCGGTGGCAATCGCCAGGCTCGCTGATCTTCATCTCGACACACTCAAACAGGGGTTGCGATGGCACGGCATCCGGTTAGGCATCATCGCCAATTTTGATGCGGTTCGGTTGGAGATAAAATATCTAAAAGTGTAGGGGCGGATTAGAGCAGGATTGTTAGAATGATAGGGTTTTATCCTCCCATTCTAACGATCCTACGCTAACCACTGCTGCTAAACTATTGTCAATGGTGAGGAATAACCCGATGCCTCAATCAAGCCAGGATGAAACCAACGAACTGATTGCCGAGTCTAACCGATTCGCCGACCCGGTTACAGCCCCGCCACACCAGCGCCCCCCGCTGCCGGGCCATACCCCATGCTGGCTTCGCGCCGACCACAGGTTAATGTGGACCTGCCATTGTTTCAGGACTTGACATTTTTACCCGTTTGAAGTATCAGTAGACCGCAATCCCATCCTTCGATACGGCTACCGCCTACGCAGGATGCGTTTTTAGGCCGATTGCGCACGCTGAGCGCCCAACAGATGTATCGAAGTGTGTGAAATTGGCCACTGTCAACAGAACCTACGTCATTGATTTGGGTGTAATCAAAAAATAGATACAAAGGAGACTTTTACAATGGCTCGAATGATTAAGGGGGCGCTGCTCCAGGCGACCTGGACCGGGGACAAAGAAAGCATGATCGAAAAACATATCGACTATGCTCGCCAGGCGGCGGAACAGGGTGGGCAGGTCATGTGTTTTCAAGAGTTGTTCTACGGCCCTTATTTTTGCCAGGTGCAGGAGCGGCAATATTACAGCTTCACCGAACCGATTCCCGATGGCCCCACCACCGAAAGGATGCAAAAATTGGCCGAGGAGACCAGGATGGTTCTCATTGTGCCGATGTATGAAGAGGATGGCACGGGCATCTACTATAACACGGCGGCGGTAATCGACGCCGATGGGACGTATCTGGGCAAATATCGCAAAACCCACATTCCGCAGATCGAGGGGTTCTGGGAAAAATTCTATTTCCGGCCCGGCAATTTGGGCTATCCGGTCTTCGATACGGCTGTCGGCAAGATCGGCGTCTACATCTGCTATGATCGCCACTTTCCCGAAGGGGCGCGGATGTTGGGATTGAACGGGGCCGAAATCGTTTTCATTCCTTCGGCCACCTCTCGGGGCCTATCCCAACATTTGTGGCAAATCGAGCAGACCAGCCACGCCATCGCCAACGGCTATTTCGTGGGCACGATCAACCGGGTGGGCATCGAAAAGGAGATTGGCCCCAACGATTTCTACGGGCAGAGTTATTTCTGCACGCCACGGGGGGAGTTTATCGGCGATCTGGGGGATGCTTACGAAGAGGAACTCATCATCCGTGATTTGGATTTGGATTTGATCAAAGAGGTGCGGGATACGTGGCAATTTTACCGGGACCGACGCCCCGATATGTATGACAAAGTTGTGGCGGCGTAGACGCCGGAGTCCTGCATGACTAAGCGGAAATATCGATACTAAAGGAGAGATGATGGCAACCTTAATTAAAAATGGCACGATTGTGACGGCGGCTGATACGTACCAGGCCGATGTTTTGATTGAAGATGGCAAGATAAGTTTGATTGGGCGCGACCTGTCGGATGAGGGGCACGAGATCATCGACGCCGAGGGGCTGTTACTGCTGCCGGGCGGCATCGATGTTCACACCCATTTAGAGCTGCCCTTTGGCGGTACGGTCTCCTCGGATGATTTCTTTACCGGCCACAAGGCGGCGGCCTTTGGCGGCACGACGACCCACCTCGATTTTGTGATCCAGCCGATGGGCGGGTCGCTCAAGGAGGGGGTCGAGGCCTGGCACGCCAAATCACAGGATAAGGCGGTCATCGACTACGGCTTCCATATGGCTATTACCGATTTGCGGGATGAGGTCATGGCCGAGATTCCGTCGCTGCTCGATGAGGGCATCACCAGCCTGAAGCTGTTTATGGCCTACAAAGGCCTGTTCCAGGTCGATGATACGACGCTCTACCGGGCGATGGTCACCGCCGCCGAGCATGGCATGCTGATTATGGTCCACGCCGAGAATGGGGATGTGATTTTTGAGCGACGCGCTAAATTACTGGCTGAGGGTAAAACGGAGCCGAAATATCACGCCGTGGCCCAACCGGCCCTGGTCGAGGCGGAAGCGACCGGGCGGGCGGTGATGTTGGCCGGGATTGCCAATGCGCCGCTCTACGTGGTCCATATGACCTGCGAGGAGGCGGTCGAACAGTTGGCGCTGGGTCGAGCCAAGGGCTTGCCGGTTATGGGCGAGACTTGCACCCAATATATGTTTGTTTTTGAAGAGGATTTGGCCCGGCCCGATTACGAGGGGGCCAAGTTCATCTGCTCGCCGCCGGTACGCCAGCCGAAGGATGCCCCGGTTTTGTGGCAGGCGTTGGCCGATAACACCCTGCAAGCCGTTTCGACCGACCATTGCCCCTTCTGGTTCGAGGGCGGCATCGAGGGGCGCATCCCCGGCAAGGAGTTAGGCAAACCGAGCTTCGATAAAATCCCCAACGGGATGCCGGGCATCGAAGACCGCATGCCGGTTATGTGGCATCACGGGGTCAACGGTGGTCGCTACAGCGCCAACCGCTTCGTAGAAATCACCGCCACGAACCCGGCCAAAATCTTCGGCCTCTACCCCCGCAAAGGGACTATCGCCGTCGGGACCGATGCCGACATCGTTTTCTGGGACCCGAACCAGGAACACACCATCTCCGCCGACACCCACCATATGAACACCGATTATAACGTTTATGAGGGCATGACCGTCACCGGCTGGCCGGTGCGGACGATGGTCCGGGGGCGCAGCCTCGTCGTCGGCGAGGAGTGGCACGGCGAAGCGGGCAGCGGCCAGTTTTTGCGGCGGCGTCCGAATGGGGCGGTGTTGTAAAGCAGTATTGATCCGTTGCTGCCGAAGGGGTAGCTCGGCGATACACTCGCCGAGCGGAGGCCGGGTGTCGAAACGGGTTGAGCAAAGGGATAGGTGGATAGAGTCGTATTATGGCTTTTTTCGCCGCCCCGTTCTTTTCCGAGGGGGTGACGTTTGTTGGCGTTTCGCTTGAGAGCGCAGGGCGCGGGCCAACTTGCTGGCGCTGGTGATGCGGGCATATTTGGAGGACCAGGTCGAGATCATAACCACGATTGAGCGGGCCTCGACTCGGTAGCTGGTCGCGTTCCGCAGTTCGACCTCTTTGCCGAGGGGCCGGATATCTTGGGGGGATGGCAGACCGGTGTCGATCACCAAATGCCAGCTTCCTTCGTGGGGCACGGGAATCAGTTGAAATTCGTGGGGCCGGTCATCGGCATTGAACATCAGCAACACATCGGCATCATCCTCATCCGCCCCGGTCTCTTCCTTGGCCCCATCGAGGGCGCACATCAACGTTTTATCGTCGGGGTTCCAATCGGCATCATACCCATAAACGCTGTACCAATGGATATCCCGGTATTGATCGCCATCTAAATCGAGGCCGGTGAAGAAACGGGTGCGCCGAAAGACCGGATGGGCCTGCCGAAACGCGATCAGATGGCGCACAAAGCGGTGAACATCGGCGTGGGTTTGCACCAAATCCCAGTCATACCAGGAAATTTCGTTATCCTGACAGTAGGCGTTGTTGTTGCCCTGTTGCGTCCGGCGGAACTCATCCCCGCCGTTAATCATAGGCGTGCCTTGCGACAGAAGCAGCGTCGTCAGGAAATTTTTGACCTGCCGGTTGCGAATGGACTCGATAGCCTGATCGTCGGTTGGCCCTTCGACGCCGTAGTTGTAGCTGATGTTGTGGTTATGCCCATCCCGATTGTCTTCGCCGTTGGCTTTGTTGTGCTTTTCGTTGTAACTGACCACGTCATTCAGCGTAAAGCCGTCGTGGGCGGCGATAAAATTGATGCTGTGGGTCGGTCGGCGGCCATTGGGGAAGTACAAATCGCCGCTTCCGGCCAGCCGGGTGGCCAGCGCGCCGACCAGGCCGGGATCGCCGCGCCAATATTGGCGGACTTCATCCCGATATTTGTCGTTCCACTCTGCCCAGCGCCCCCCCGGAAAGTGGCCTACCTGATAGCCGCCGATGTCCCACGGCTCGGCGATTAACTTGGCGGTGCGCAACAGCGGATCCTCGGCGATGCGGGCGGGCAGGGCCGGGTTGCCCTGAATGTCGCCCCACCGATCCCGGCTGAGGCCGGTGGCCAGATCGAAGCGGAAGCCATCGACGTGCATCTCCTGCACCCAATATCGCAGACAGTCGATGACGAAATCCCGGACGATGGGATGGTTACAGTTGAGACTGTTGCCCACGCCGGAGAAATTTTTATAGTAGCGCGGATTATCCTCCAACAAATAGTAAATGCTGTTGTCGATACCCCGAAAGCTGAGCGTCGGCCCCAGTTGATTGCCCTCGACCGTATGGTTGAAGACCACATCGAGAATGATCTCTAACCCGGCCTCGTGCAAGGCCCGAACCATCTCTTTGAAGGCCACCACTTGCTCCCCCCGGCTGGCCCCCAGATGGCTGTAGTTGCCTTTGGGGGCAAAGAAAGCCAGCGTATTGTAGCCCCAATAGTTGATGAGTCGCTCCCCGGTCAGCGGGTTGTACCGTTCGAACTCGAACTCATTAAATTCGTGGATCGGAACCAGCTCGATGGCGGTCACGCCCAACGCTTTGAAATAAGGGATTTTTTCGATGACGCCGGCATACGTGCCCGGCTGTTCGACGTTGGCGCTGGGGTGGACGGTCAGGCTGCGAACGTGGGTTTCATAAATGATGGTTTCATTCATAGGCCGGTTGAGCGGGCGGTCGCCGCGCCAATCGAAGCCGTCATCGCCATAGACGACACATTTGGCCATCCCGGCCAGGTTCGACGTCGTCGAGAAAGAAAGATCTTTCTCCTTCGATAAGAAATCATAACCAGTTGCCTGACTCCAATCCCAGGGACCGTTGGTCACGGCTTTGGCGTAGGGATCGAGCAGCGGCTTATGTTTGTTGAAGCGATGGCCTATCTGGGGCGCATACGGCCCATCCATCCGGTAGAGATAGAGCTGGCCATGTTCTACATTCGCCAGATGAATATGCCAGATGTCGCCAGTTCGGTTTTTGATAGGGTGCAGTTCGACGTGATAACTTGGCGTATCGTCCTCCGGCTCGTCGAACAGCATCAGCCAGACGCGGGTTGCATTCCGGCTGAAGATGGCAAAGTTGGTGCCGGTTTCGGTGACGGTACTGCCTAACGGCATAGGCTGACCGGGTGATGTTGTGAATTTCACGGAACAAATCCTCTTCTGTGATCTATGTTTTAAGGTTGTGACCGATTAAACTGCCAGGCCAGGCCGACCGGGACTAGAGCCACGAGGCCGACAAACATAGCCAGCAGCACGCCCAGCGTGGCCAACGTCAACAGTTGGCGCACAGCCAGGGCCAGCACAGCCAGGACCACACTGGCGGCAAAGATCATCACGGCCAGCCCGGCAATGATGAAAGTGATCCGCCTGGCCCGCCGCATCGACGCCCGGCGGGGGCCATCCAGATGACCGCTTTGGCCGTGGATCAAAACAGGCTGCGCGACCTGGGTATCATCCAGGTAGTAGGTAGTATACAATGGTAGTAGCAGCAATGTCCAATGCTGATTATGGTAATCGGCCTGCCACCGAAACTCCCGGATATGTTGCGCCTGGCAAGCGTGGCGACATTCCTCGGCCGCTTCGGCTTGCAAGCCGGGGAGCGCATCAGGCCAGGCATCATCGGGCGGACGGTTGGGCAAGCGGATGAGGGCCTCGCTGATCGTTTGGGGCTGGTACGGTTGGGCATTGCCTAACTCGTAAGCCCCGAGCCGATTTTGAAGGTCCGTCTGCTCCTCCAGGGCCGGGGCGGCGATGTTGGCATAGGGGCGGCTCAGGCGGCCCATCCGTGGCTCCCAGCGGATGCGCGTTTCGGTGATCCGCTGCGAGTTCCAGCGACCCTGGTTCTGATCGTAGCTTTCTCGATGGCTGATGGCCTCGTAATCGAAGCCGGCCTCGGCCTGCCAGATGGCCTGCACATCGCTATCAACCAACCACATCGGCAGGTAGATGGGCTGGAGGCGACGCTGTAGATTTTGGAGCGTCAGATCGGCGGGGGCGAACCAGATGCTTTTCGCAAATGTCTCCACCTGCCGGGCGACAGTTCCCGACGTGACGGTAAATGGGAGCTGCAACTCCGGCGAATGAGCGCCGGGCAGAGCCTCAGCCTCGCTCAAGGGCGTCAGATCGGTTTTGAAACAGTGGGGACAGGTCAGCGGCAAGCTGTCGGGTGGTAGGAGATAGCCCCAATCGCAGCTTTCACAAATGGCGGCGATTAGATGAGTGCCCCACCCTTTCGGGGCGTGAATCGGCTCAACGGCCACCGTGTCATCGGACGGAGGCATATCAAGCATCATCCAATCCTTGCGCCTTTTGCAGCAGGCTGATACCGATCACCAGACCGATGATAAACAGGGCAAATCCGGCCACCGTCACCAGGAAAGTGGCGTAGCCCAACAATTGCATTAACACTCCAATCAGGCCGATGGTCAGACCGGGGGCGATGATCGCGGCGACGGCTAACCACACTTTCAGCCAAGCGACCGGGCGTTGCCCGGCGATGGCTCCGGTTTGGCCGTTGACCATAACCTGATACGGTTTCTCTTCGTAGGTGTAGGTCGTCAGATAGAGCGGTAGCAGAATGTAGCGCCACGTTTCGTTACTAAAATCGAGGGTCATACTGAAATTGCGGATTTTGTTGGTGCTGGCCTGGCTCCGGCAAGCGGATTTTGTCGACTCCCGCATCTGCTGGCGGCCCAGTTCCCAGCCCCTCTCCAGGGCCACATCATACGCCTGGGCCTGGAACCCGGCCAGATATTTCGGTTCGTAGGGGGCTAGATCGTGGAGGTTGAAGTTTTTAATGCGGCCCAGCAGCAGGTTACTGAGCCGGGTCGTGCCGTCAATCAGGATGTCGTCGTGTCCCAGTTGCACGTGGCCCGACTCCCACTTCCAGACAGTCTTGGTTCGGGTTTTCCACTTGCCGCCGGAATAGTACCGCTCCGTTTTGGTGTGCCCCACCTCTGCTTTCCAATCCGCCTCGGTGACGGCGTCGAAGGTCCAGAACGGTAAATAGATACCGCTAAAGTGACCGACTGTGGCCGCTTGCCGGAGGGCTTTGGGAACCATCCAACTGTCCCCCATCCAATCACGCGCAATTTGATGGCAGGTCGCGGCCTCGATCTTGAAGGGAACCAGAAAGCGAGGCCGCAACATATCCTGGGCAGCTTCCCGCTGGATGACTTTGTTGGAGGCGCAAAAAGGGCAAACGTGGGTCAGCGAGTCGGGGGGGACGGAGGTGTAGGCCCCACAATTTTGGCATTGTAGCTCCTTGCGGGCCTGGCCCCACCCGTGGGCCGCCCGCTCCAGATGGGCGACGGTAAACTCAAACGCCTCGGCCCCTTTGCCGACGATCGCTTTGGCCGGGGGTTCGTAATACCCGCAGTGGGTACAGGTCAACCCGCCATCGGTGGCGCTGTAGGCCGTCGAGGCGTGACACTGGGGGCAGTTAAACGTAACCACCTCGCGGTGTTCCTCCTCCGTTTCCGGTTGGGGCATATACACCTCGATGCCCTCGACGGCCGAGCCGGTGACTATAAAGTTGGGCGGTGGGAAGGGTTGTGACATCATCTCGTCCTTTTTGATGGGGGGGATTATAACTAAAAGTGGAAAATGTTGCCAGTGGGGAAAAGCAACTTGCGACCAATGGCCCCCAAAAAGTACCACTTGACATAATTATTTATACCTGTTACACTCGGAACAAATATTCGACGTTGGTTGTTCGAGGAAATTATGTCTGACCGAAAAAAAGTCTTATCCAAAGCGTGTAGTTACGACACCGTTCGTAAATTTACCGACCTCATAACCCGTATCGAGGGGCGTCAACCGGCCCCGGAAGATGTCGAGGCCCTGCATCAAATGTTAAAGGACAACCCTGAGTTGTGGCGGGTGCGGGGTGATTTGGCCTATCAAACAGCCGTGCGGATCATCAGCAACTTTACTGCCGACCTGACCAGTCGCCTGTCCCTTGAGCAGGGCTGGGAAAATTTACGGCAGGAGTTAGGCTACCACACAGCGCCGCCCCTGGAGCAGATGCTCATCGAGCAAGTGCTGCTTTGCTGGCTCCAACTGACCGCAACCGAACATGATTATCTTGATGCCGTTAACCAACCCTTGATTAACGGCGAGGCGATCATCCTGTGGGAAAAACGGTTCACCGCCGCCCAGCAGCGTTATCTGCGGGCCATCGAAACCTTGAGCCACATCCGGGAACGCACCCACTCCTCTTCTCTGCAAGTGAACATCGCCACCCATGGGGGACAACAGCTCAATTGGTCCTGACTAACCCCTAAGTCTGCCCCAAAATCCAACCCTCGATACGCCCCGCCCGCTCATCGAGCGGCGGGCCGGGAGCGCGGTATTGCAACACCACATTCAACATCCCCAACAGGCCAATCACTGCATCGAAAGGGTCTTCGCCGTCGGGCGCAGGGCCGAAACCATCCACAATCTGCTGCCGCAGCGCCGGGGCCACAGCGACACCGGCCTGCTCGGTCCAGCCCAACAAAACCTCACTGTTGGCCCGGCGGTCGGCCTGAACCCGTTTGCCCGATTTGCGCCCCGCCCGGCGGGCGGAGAAGGTCACGCCCAGGTGATGGTAACATTCCCCCGGATAGGTTTCGGCGATGACAACCCGTCCCGGCCCGATGAGGTCGAACAGATCGCCGGAGAAGGGCCAGATGACCGTTGTCGGATCAGTCCGGTGCAGGGCCGGAACAAGCACCTGCTGCCAGCCCAGAATAGCCGCTTTGCCGACCTGTTGGCCGCCCAACGTCCAAAAAATGGGGCAGGCCGCCCGGCGGTGGGGTTGGACCAGATCACAGCGCCGCCGGAGATCATTCATCGACTCGACGCCCAGGCCAGCCAACAAATGTTGCTGCCGGGATCCGCCGGGCCGTTTGGGATAAAAAGGGCGGTGTAGGTTGATTTCTGCCGGATGGGCCGCAACATCGTAAAAATCGGCCCATTCATCGTGCCCCAACCGGGGCAGGAGTGTGAGAAAATCGTCGATGCCGGCCCGCGTCGCGTAGGCCAGGGGCAGGCCGATGGGAAAGTCGAAGCCTAGCAGGAGGCTGCCAGATTGGCCCGCTGCGGTGTGCAAACGGGAAACGAGCGTGTCGGCGGGGCCAACCAATTCGGGGGCATGGGCCGTGTATCGCCCCTCAGCCCCCAGATCAGCTCGGGCCAGCCACCTTTTTTTGGGATTAGAGCCCCAATCGGCGTGGACAATAAGGGAGGGTTGCATGCGCTCTATTGTAGAACAAAATGCACGTTCAACAAACTGAGGGCTTTAATTCTCAATTCTTGGGCAATCGAGAATCGAAGAGTTCATCGAGGGGGGAATTTATTCGTTACCGTGATGATTGTTCATCGCCACTATCGCTTCATCGACGCTGTCATAGATGGGGAAGAAATCGGTTGTGCCGGCTAACTCCATCACGCGATAAACATTGTCGGGGATGCCAACTAGGGCCAGGCTGGCCACCGTCCGCCGGGCATCGACCAGCGCCCGAATGCCGGCCATCGTCAGATCACTCAACGCTTCCAATTGTAGAATAATCTTGGTGGTCTGATGAACCTGAAGGCTGTGAGTCAGTTGGTTTCTAAATTGTTCGATGGCGTGCGCCCCGAACCGGCCTGAGAGAGCCATCAATACCACATCCTCTTGTTTACGATCCTCCATATAAAAATCGGACATAAAGATAGGGTTGGTCAATTTTAACTCTAACCCTTCTCTGGCAATCATTACCTCAGGCACGTTATCCTGATTGTGGCCCAAATACTCTCGTGTTTCTTCCATAATCTGCACGATTTCGGCATCGGTGGCCACCGGGTCGTGGTGAAAAAGGAGGAGACGTTTGACGTTGGCTTCTCTGGCGATGTCGGCACCGATGAGGGCGGAGCTGTGGCCCCAATCCTCCTTGACAAACGACTCGCGGACGGAAAACATCGAGTCAAAGATGAGAACATCCGCATTGGCATAAAAGTTGCAATATTTGGCGGTGCTGGCGTAATCGAGGCTCTTATATTCGCCGTCGGTGGCCAGGATAGCGATGGCATTATCGGCCACCACCCGGTAAGCGTAAGCCCGACCGGGGTGTTTGAGTTCGATATTGGTGATGGAGGCGTTGTTAATCATCACCTGGCTGCCCTCTTCCAGATTGTGAAACTCGAAGGAAGCATTGATTTGATCGAAGGGCAAGGGGAAAAATTGTTGTTCCATTTGACGAGCCAGCGTATCGGGCACGTGGTCATGCACGTGGTAAATATCAAAGCTGTTGCCCGGAACGTGGATCGGTTTAAAAAAGGGGAAGCCTTGAATGTGATCCCAATGGGTGTGGGTAAAGAACATATAGGCGTGACCCTCGCCTTTGTAAAACTTGTAGCGTCTGGCGAATTCGCTATTACGATTCATCAGGACTTCGCCCAATTCCCGAATTCCGGAACCGGCGTCGAAAATAATCAATTCATTATCAAGCTCGATGGTGACGCAAGTGGTGTTGCCGCCAATGGCGCTACCGGCCAGGTCGCTCGACAACTCAGCGGCAAAGTTTTGCAACGCCTCGGTGTCGGTTAAGTCGATATTGCGGCGTCCTGCCTCTTGCAGGGCCATCAACACTTTTTGCTCTATATGGTCGGGTCGGGTCGGGGCAGGAATCGAGCCTCGTGTTCCCCAAAATTTTAGCCGCATAATATCCTTTTTGTTCCGTGTGAAAAATATTAAAAATGTGTCGTAGAAATAACTTAACACGCCACCAAAGAGATGACAATAGTCTAACTGTCCTGTATGTTAAAGAATTTCACTAAGATTTCTGGGGTTTCAGGAGAGGAGATTATCAAGTATGGTATTCGGCATTGATTTCTACATACTTATAGGAGAAATCACAACTCCACACTGTGGCCTCAGCCGAGGCGACCTGTAAATCTATGATGACCTGGACCGTATCCGCCGCCTCTAGCCAACGATTCACTGCGACCGCCTCAAACGCTAAAGGGGCACCGGCCTCAACCAGCTTGAAATCGCCCAGCCAGAGTGAGACGCGGGCCGGATCGACCGTGACGCCGCTGCGCCCGAGGGCGGCCAACGCCCGCCCCCAGTTGGGATCGTTGCCAAACATAGCCGTCTTGAAAAGGGGCGAGGTAGCGACCGTTTTGGCCGCTTTGTCGGCGTCGGCCTCCGTGGCCGCCCCTTTGACGCTGATTTCAAGCAGTTTCGTGGCCCCCTCGCCGTCGCGGGCCACGGCCCTGGCCAGGTTCAGACAGACTTCGGTCAAGGCGGTGCAGAAGGCTTCAAACTGGGGGGTGTCTGGGCCGATAGCCGGCCGACCGGCCTGACCGGAGGCCAAAATAACAACGGTATCATTGGTGCTGGTATCGCCATCGACGCTGATCCGGTTGAAGGTACCGGCCACCGCCTGGTGGAGCGCCTTGTGCAAAGTCGCCGGCTCGATCAGCGCATCGGTGACGAGCATGGCCAGCATCGTGGCCATATCGGGGTGGATCATCCCGCTGCCTTTGGCCACCCCGCCGATGGAGATCAGCCTGTCGTCAATCCTGGTCTGGTGGAAGGCTTCTTTGGTCACCAAATCGGTCGTCAAAATAGCGTCCGCCACATGGAGGCCCCGCGCTCCCTGGTCGCTCATAAGCAGGTCACCGGCCCGGCGCAGCCCCTGTTCGATTTTAGCCATATCCAGCGAATGGCCGATGATGCCGGTACTCATCACAAAGGTGCTATCGACCGGCAAGCCACAAATTTGTTCGGTCAAGCGGGCCATGCGTTCAGCATCCCGCAAGCCTTGCGCTCCGGTCACGGCGTTGGCATTGCCGGCATTGACAACGACCGCTTGCAATGTTTTGGTGCGCTCCAGCAGGGCCATATCGTACAGAACAGGGGCCGCTTTGAAGGCGTTTGTGGTAAACAGCGCGGCGGCGGTGCATGGCTGTGCCGCTACCAGCAGGGCCAGATCGGGCTGGCCGGATTGTTTGAGACCACAGGGGAGACCGACGGCCCGAAAGCCGGGGACACGGGTTAGAGGCGATGAGGCAGGCAACTTGGCCCTCCTTGGTTCCGCCAGATAGTGACGGATTGGTGAGAATTGATTGTGCTAATTTTAAGATACAACATTCAGCCATATTTTGCAACCGTTTGACATTTTTCGGAGGCATACTTGATTGACGAGAGGCAGGCTTCATGCTATACTGCGCTCCACTCAAGAGGAGGCGTTGGTGAAACGCTGTAATTCAATTCAGTGCCCAAACAAATACCTCGATGAGGCGCAACCCCAGAGGTAAAGGCCCGTTTTATTTGCCGTATTCGCGTGACCTTTACCTTTTTTTATTTTCTGATTTACCTATCAATCCATCATTGGTGATCGCCGCAGCCTGGCGATAGGTTGCGACTAATCAAGTTGCCCCGATTTACTGATCGTACTTTGGTAATAATCTATTTTTAGAGGAGGATTTTATGGAAACTGTAAAATATATTTTAACGGAAGATCACATTCCGCGAGCCTGGTACAATATTCAGGCCGATCTGCCTGAGCCGTTGGCCCCGCCCTTGCATCCCGGAACCCACCAACCGATTGGCCCGGACGACTTGGCCCCGCTTTTCCCGATGGCCTTGATTATGCAAGAGGTCAGCACCGAGCGGGAGATCGAAATCCCCGAAGAAGTGGTCGATGTCTACCGCCAATGGCGACCGACCCCGCTGTTCCGCGCCCGCCGTCTGGAAAAAGCATTGGATACCCCGGCCCGCATCTACTATAAATATGAAGGCGTCAGCCCGGCCGGGTCACACAAACCGAATACCGCCGTCCCGCAAGCCTTCTACAACAAGCAAGAAGGGGTCAAAAAGTTAACGACGGAGACCGGAGCCGGACAGTGGGGGTCGGCTTTGGCAATGGCCTGCGCCTTTTTTGATCTGGAATGTAAGGTGTTTATGGTCAAGGTCAGCTATCAGCAGAAGCCCTACCGCCGGGCGTTGATTGAGTCTTACGGTGCCCAGGTCACGCCCAGCCCCAGCGAAGAAACGAACTCCGGGCGGGCGGTGCTGGCCGAGCATCCCGACTCGACCGGTTCGCTGGGCATCGCCATTTCGGAAGCAGTGGAGATGGCCGCCGGCGACCCGGAGGCCAAATATAGCCTGGGTAGCGTTCTCAACCACGTGTTGATGCACCAGACGGTCATCGGCCTGGAAGCCATCGAACAGATGAAAATGGCTGACGATTATCCCGATGTGCTGGTCGGCTGTACCGGCGGCGGTTCCAACTTTGCCGGGATGACTTTCCCCTTCATCGGGCAGAAGTTGCGGGGTGAAGCCGACCCGCGCTTTGTGGCCGTCGAACCGATGGCCTGCCCCAGCCTGACCAAAGGCCGCTTCACCTATGACTTCGGTGACACCGGCCACTTGACGCCGCTGGTCAAGATGCATACCCTGGGCAGCACTTTTGTCCCGCCCGGTTTCCACGCCGGGGGGCTGCGTTACCACGGTATGGCCCCGCTGATTAGCCATCTCGTGGATTTGGGCCACATCGAGCCGACCGCCTACGACCAATTGGATACGTTCAAAGCCGGGGTTCAATTTGCCCAGGCCGAGGGCGTTATTCCCGCTCCGGAAGCCAATCACGCCGTCGCCGGAGCCATCAACGAGGCCCTGCGTTGCAAGGAAGAGGGCGTCAGTCGGGCCATCCTGTTCAACCTGTGCGGCCACGGCCATTTCGATATGCAAGCCTATCTCGATTACTTTGCCGATAAATTGCAGGCTTACGAATATCCCGAGGAAGAGGTGGCGATGGCCCTGGCCGGGTTGCCCAGTCTGGGGTAG
>CAZWZZ010000039.1:0-17457 GCA_964638395.1 uncultured Caldilineaceae bacterium | reverse complement strand
ATCCTCCGGGCCACCGGCGGCCCATCCGAAGCCGATGGCTCCGCCTGAATAAACCAATTAAAAAGGGGTGGTCAGTGACCACCCCTTTTTTGTTTGGCCGATACGGTCGGTTTTACGTCGTGGTTTCCTGGCTCAACGCCCAATGATCCAGAGCAAAGACGAGGGCAAAGCCGAGGATGGCAAACATCAACGCGAAGGCGACGTCGCTGCTCCAGGCGGGGGGTAGAATATTGACCTGGACGACGGGAATTTCGACACCATGCCGGTCCGTCACTGTTTGCAGCGTTTCCTTCCAGGGCCAAATCTTGCGGAGTGAGCCGACCATCAGCCCGATCAGGACGGCCACGGTTACATCGTGATACCGCTTAAAGAGCCAACCCAACACCTGGGCAATGGTGACAATGCCGACCGCCGCCCCGGCCGCGACGAAAAATAGGGTGACAACATCCCGATTATTGACCGCGCCCAGAATCGTTTCATATTTACCGAGCAAGACCAGGATAAATGAACCTGAAATGCCGGGTAGAATCATCGCGCAGATGGCGATGGCCCCGCTCAGGAAGAGAAACCAGGCGGCGTTCGGTGTCTGGACGGGCACTAAGCCGACAATCAGATAGCCGGCGATTGTGCCCCCAATCAGCCCGATAAGGGGTCGGGTCGCCCATTGTTTGACCCGCCGGCTGACGGTGATGATCGAGGCCACAACCAGCCCGAAGAAGAAGGACCAGAGGAAGACCGGATGGTTTTCCAAAGCCCACTCCAAAAATTGAGCCAGCGATAGAATGGCCAGGAGGATGCCCACGGCCACGGCTAACAAGAATTGCCAGGGAATGACCTGGAACAGTTGCTTGATCTTAAAGCCAAAAGCCAGCTTGATCGTCTCCGGGCTGAGGATCATCCGAATCGAGTTGATAAGCTCTTCGTAAATGCCGAGAATAAAGGCCATCGTGCCGCCGGAGACGCCCGGAACCACATCAGCGGCCCCCATAGCGAACCCGCGAGCCGTCAAGCCAAGATAATCTTTCAATGTCCGGGTCGGTCGAGGTGGTGTATCTGTTGTGTTCATAATTAGTTCTGTCTGATCCTATCTGTCGTGAATTTTTTGTGTCGTGAGCAAAGACAGACAATTCTACCACGCCTTATACAAGGCGCAAATCAACCAAATTTGGCCAGAGGGCCATTTTTCAAAATCTTGACTCTCTATATAGCGCGTGGTATATTCTGGGTGTTAAAATAATCTGGTAAGTTGAATAGCGAGGTACGTACCGTGAAGTTGTCACGTGCATTTTATGCGATTTTAATTTTAGTGATTTTGGCTTTTTTATATATCGTTTTTGTGTTACGCTCCGACTCGACTGAGACCGTTGAGCTGTCGGAAGTGGTTCAGTTAGCCAACGATGGTCGTATCGAGTCGATTCGGGTCGATGAGGATGAGTTGACGATTACGCAAACTGATGGGCCTGATCTTACCTCTCACAAAGAGACAGGCGCTCGCACGGTCGAAACCTTGAGTCTGCTGGGTGTCGGTCAGGATCAGTTGGCCGATATAAAAATAACAGTTGCGCCCCGAAGCGCCTGGGATGGCTGGTTAGCCATTCTGGGCACGCTACTACCCCTGATTTTGATTGGTGCCTTTTTCTTCTTCATCCTACGCCAGGCGCAAGGGGCCGGCAACCAGGCCCTGAGTTTTGGGAAAAGTCGGGCGCGAATGTTCACCGGCGATAAACCAACGGTGACGTTTGATGATGTGGCCGGGGTGGAAGAGGCCAAACAGGAATTGGCCGAAATCGTCGAATTTCTCCGCGAACCGGAGAAGTTCATCTCGTTGGGGGCACGCATCCCCAAGGGGGTGTTGATGGTTGGCCCGCCCGGTTGTGGCAAGACACTGACTGCGAAGGCCATCTCCGGTGAGGCGGGCGTGCCCTTCTTTAGCATCTCCGGCTCGGAATTTGTGGAGATGTTCGTGGGCGTCGGGGCCAGCCGGGTGCGCGACCTCTTCGAGCAGGCCAAGCGGAACAGCCCGTGCATCATTTTTATGGATGAAATCGACGCCGTGGGGCGGCACCGGGGAGCCGGTTTGGGGGGCAGCCACGATGAGCGGGAGCAAACCCTGAACCAAATTTTGGTGGAGATGGATGGCTTCGATACCGACACCAACGTGATTGTCGTCGCGGCGACCAACCGGCCCGATATTCTCGATCCGGCCTTGCTCCGCCCCGGTCGTTTTGACCGCCAAGTGATTCTCGACCGGCCGGATCGCGTCGGGCGAGAAAAAATCCTCAAAATTCATATCAAAGGTAAACCGTTGGGCAATGATGTCGATGTGGAAGTGATTGCCCGGCAAACTCCCGGCTTTGTGGGCGCTGACCTCGAAAATCTGGTCAACGAAGCCGCTATTTTGGCCGCCCGCCATAATCAAAAACAGATTGCGATGCGAGATTTCCAGGAAGCCATCGAGAAAGTGATCGCCGGCCCGGAGCGCAAGAGCCGGGTCATTCCTGAAAAGGAGCGCAAAATCATTGCCTACCACGAAGCGGGCCACGCTCTGGTGATGAAACTGACGCCCGAATGTGACCCCGTCCACAAAGTGAGCATCGTAGCCCGAGGGATGGCTGGCGGGTATACGCTGTCGCTGCCGGAGGATGAGCGGTATGTGACCAACCAAAGCAAGTTTGAAGCCAATCTGGTGGCTTTGATGGGGGGCCGCGCTGCCGAGGAAATCATCTTCAAAGAGGTGACAACGGGAGCCAGCAACGATTTGGATCGGGCTACTAAAATGGCCAAAGCGATGGTCACTCAGTATGGAATGAGTAAAAAATTGGGGCCGTTGATGTTTGGTGAAAAAGAGGAGATGGTCTTTCTGGGCAAAGAAATTGGCGAACAACGTAATTACAGTGAGGAGATTGCCCGCCAGATTGATCACGAAGTTCGTCGTATCGTAGATAATGCTTATAACAATGCTCTTGATCTCATCAGAGAAAACAGCGGCAAACTGGAGGAGATTGCGGATCGTTTGTTGAAAGAAGAGACAATCGATGCGAAAAACTTCGAAGCAATTTTTGTTTCACCGGCTTGAAGCAGGTCGTCTTGATTGTAGCCTACTGATACCCTTAAGTTTTTCCAAAAAATGGGATAGCGTAGTATACCCTGACCTCAAAGCGATTGAGTTTAGTTGACATTTTCAAGGGGCTTAGGGTATACTTAATCGACTTTGGTCATATAAAAAATAGGTAGTATGGGCTAATTATTATATCAAACAGGTCCCATATCTAACTCTCAAACAGGATTTAAAAATTCCCTCAAACAGGCCTCGGAGGTAAATAGAGTGGCAGTAGAAAAGAGTGAGCTTTACTATCCCAACAAGATGGGACGTATTTACTTGATGGCTATGGAAGAAGTGATGGGGTCCAATGGGATTAAAGCCGTTCTGAATTTGGCGAAAGTGCCCGAACTCATCGGCAATTATCCCCCGAACAATCTAGCCCGCGAGTTTGATTTTGCCGATTTTGGCGCTATTGGGGCTGCGATTGAGGAAATGTATGGTCCCCGGGGTGGTCGTGGTTTGGCTCTAAGAGCCGGTAGAGCCGCGTTTGCCCAGGGCTTGAGTGAGTTTGGCTCGGTCATCGGGGCCAGTGAACTGGCTTTCAAAGTCATTCCTATGTCAACAAAATTAAAGGTCGGCCTCAAAGCAATGGCCGAAACCTTCACCAAATTCAGCGACCAAACCAGTGACGTGGAGGAAGCTGAAGATCATTTCGTGTACACAATTTATCAATGCCCTGTCTGTTGGGGTAGAACCAGCGATAGAAATATCTGTTACGGCGCAGTGGGCATTCTTCAAGAGGGCCTACGTTGGGTCAGCGGTGGCAAAGATTTTAAGGTCGAAGAAATGGAATGTCACGCTGCCGGTGCTGAAAACTGCGTCTTCCACGTCTACAAAGAGCCTCTAAACTAGCAATCATTCCTCATGTATCAGCTATCAGTGGTAACTCACTAACCAGTGAGAACAGGCAGAAAATGAAACACACCCTACTAATTGTTGAGGATGACCCTGATACCTCTGAAATGCTTCGAGTTTACTTCGAAGCCCAAGGGTATCGGGTTGTTACCGCAGCAACCGGACAAAATGCCTTAGAAACCTGCCGGACAGAACCGCCTGACCTTATCCTTTTAGATGTTCGCCTGCCAGATATCGAAGGATTCGAGGTGGGGCAACAGCTTCAAGAGGATGTACGCACCAGTCGTCTCCCTGTCATTTTTGTGACCGAACGACGAGGCCGAGATGATCGAATTGTTGGCCTAAAATTGGGGGCGATTGATTACATTACCAAACCGTTCGATGTGCAGGAACTGCGTCTCCGGGTTCGTAATGCCCTGCGGCGGGCAGGCAGCCAGAACAACCCGGTCACCGGTCTACCCGGTGAAAAATTAACCAGTGATCGTCTCAGTTTGATGTTAGAGCGGGAAGGCTGGTCTGCGCTATCGATTAATATTCACGGTCTGGACAAATTCAACGAAATCTACGGCTTTGTCGCTCGTGATGATGTCCTCCGGGCCATCGCCCTAACGTTAACCAGTGCGGTCGATGAGTTAGGGAGCATTGATGATTTTGTGGGGCATCCCGGAGAAAGCCAATTCGTTATTATCACCGTGCCTAACAAGGTTGCACAGCTACAATACCACATCCAGGAACGGCTCAACCAGGCTATGTCCTATTTCTACCCGATCCACGACCGCGAAGCAGGCTATGTTCAACGAGGCAGTGATGAGGGAGATCGGGTGGCCGTACCCTTTATGAACATCACGACGGTCATTCTTTCTCAAAAAGATGCTGCCTTCTCCAATGTTGAAAACTTAAAACAAGCCTTGAGTCACCCCGTCAAAGCTTAAACTCAGCATAGTAAAATTTATCAGGCAGTGTTACCCGGTGGTGACACTGCTTTTTTACTAAGTAAGGAGGGAACAATGTCTCTTCCTCTTGAACAAATTCGAGCCGCTGCGGACGAACGCCGGGCCGCACTCTTTGCCTTTACCAAAAAAATTGTGCGTATCCCTAGCCTACCCGGTCACGAAGGGGATGTGGCCGGAGCGATCATCACCGAGATGGAGCGGTTGAATTATGATAAGGTCTGGACGGATAAAGCGGGCAACATCATCGGCCAAATCAATGGCGGGCAGGGGCCCACGGTTTTGCTCAACGGCCATATGGACCACGTAGACCCCGGCCCGGCCGAGGGCTGGCCCTATCCCCCCTTTAGCGGCCAAATCGTCGATGGTGAGTTGTGGGGCCGGGCCTCGGTCGATATGAAAGGCCCGGTCGCCTGTATGATTTACGCGCTTGGCCTCTTTAAGAAAATGGGACTGAAGCCCCCCGGCAATGTTTTGATGACCGTGCCGGTCATGGAAGAAGTGGGGGGCCTGGGAACTCAATATCTGGCCTCGCGACTAAAAGGGGAGGCCGCCATTTGTGGCGAACCCAGCCATAACACACTCCGGCGGGGACATCGGGGCCGAATTGGCCTGAAAGTGACCTTCAAAGGGCGATCAGCCCACGCCAGCGCCCCCCATTTGGGTCATAATCCTCACTATGTCGCCGCAACCTTTCTCACCAAATTAAAAACGTTGGAGATGGAAACCGACGACACGCTAGGGCCGGCTACCGTTGCCCCAACATTATATGCCACCGATCAGGTTAGCCCCAACGTTATTCCTAGCGAGGTCTACATCGACCTTGATTGGCGAAACGTCCCCGACGAGTTACCGACCGAGATCCTCGACAGAGTGCAAAAGTTGGCCGATGCCTGTCTAGCAGACCAGGCGACAGAAATGGAAGCCGTTGTCGAGATTAGCACCAGCGACTTCACTACCTACACCGGTCTAAAAAAGAAATTTCCGGCGGTATTCCCCTCATTTCTTCTGGCCGACGATCATCCCGTCTTGACCGCTGCCCAATCGACATTGGCCAACGTTGTAGGTGAAGAACGGGGGGTTGATATTTGGCGCTTTGCCACGGATGGCGGTCATCTGATGACCTCAGACATTCCGACCATCGGCTTTGGGCCGGGCGACGAAACGCTGGCTCACACTAACCGGGAACGCATTAGCCTGGCCCAGATGGAGGAGGCCGTTGTGGCCTATGCCGCCCTAACCTTGAGCCTGGCAGACGCCGTCGGCCAAACATAACCCATAACTGTCTAAGAGACTGTTTTAAAAGTCTTCCAGAGTCCACAGATAGACACAGATTTTCACTGATACTATCAAATTTCTGATAAAAATCTGTGAATATCCGTGTAAATCTGTGGATAACTCTGTAAAGTGCTACCTTTAAACAGCTTCTAAGGAAAGGCAAAACATTGTCATCTCAGCCAACCAATTCCTCGGTCATTGATTACAAATTAGCGAACGGCCTGCAAGTTTTGCTCAAGCCCATCCATACTGCGCCGGTGGTTAGCAATTGGGTTTGGTATCGGGTCGGGGGGCGTAACGAGCAGCCGGGAAAAACCGGCATTTCCCATTGGGTCGAACATATGATGTTCAAAGGCACGCCAACCTTTCCCAAAGGCAGTATTATGTTGGAAATCAATCGGAATGGTGGCGTTTTGAACGGTTTTACCAGTCAGGATTATACGGCCTATTATGAAATCTTACCGGCCGACCGGCTGGAATTGGGGCTACGTATCGAAAGTGACCGGATGGCCCACTCAATCATCGACCCGGAGGAGGTAGTGCGGGAGCGAACCGTCATTCTTTCGGAGCGGGAAGGGAATGAGAATGACTCCGATTGGTTGCTCTATGAAGAGGTGAACGGGACGGCCTTTCGTGTCCATCCGTATGGTCATATGGTCATCGGCTGGAAAGATGATCTGCACAACATCAATCGGGATGATCTATACCACCATTATAAAACCTTCTACGGTCCCCACAATGCCGTGTTGGTCATCGTGGGCGATATTGATGTCGAGGCGGTCAAAACCCAGATCGAGACGCTATTTGGGCCAATTCCCGCCGGTCCAGCCCCACCCCCGGTTCAGATCACAGAACCCCGGCAGCAGAGTGAGCGGCGAGTCGTTTTGCGGCAACCCGGCACGACGGCCTATTACCGCTCTGCCTACCATACCTGCTCCGGCGCTCACGAGGATGCCTTCCCGTTGATGATCCTGACCTCGGTTTTGTCCGGAGCCAGATTTGGCGGCCCGCCCACCCACCGCAGCGCCCGTTTATACAGAGCGTTGGTCGAGACAGAGATCGCCACGACGGTCAGCGCCAGTTACCAGCCTCGGATTGATCCAGGCCCGCTCTATTTTCGGGGCACAATCCGGGAGGGTCATTCGTTAGCCGAATTTGAGGCGGCTTTAGACAACGAAATTGATCGCCTACAGCAAACGCCCATCTCAGCCGCTGAGTTGGCCAGAATTCGCAAACAGGTCAAGGCCCAATATGCCTACACTCTGGAAAGAGTCAGCAGTCAGGCCCAATGGCTCGGTTTTATGGAAATGTTGGGAGATTGGCGACGCTTCAATATCTTTGTCGATAAGCTGGCCGCCGTCACCGCGGAAGATGTCCAGCGCGTGGCCCAAACCTATCTACAGCCCCCGAACCGAACCGTTGGTTGGTTCGAGCCAACCAATTAACGTGACAGGACAATATTTTGGACTTAGCCTTCGATACATACCGTTTGTCAAACGACTTGACGTTAATCGTCAGAGAAAATCATCACACCCAGAGTGTGGTGGTTAGAGGGTATCTACAGGGTGGGGCAATTTTGGACAGGGCTGACCAGGCGGGGCTGGCCTCTTTTGCCGGGAGTGTGATGCGGCGGGGCACGACCAAGCGCACCTTCACCGAGATCAACGACACCATCGAAGCCATCGCTGCCAGCGTCTATGTCAACGCCGGACGCCATTTAACCGGCTTTGGGGGTAAAAGTTTGGCCGAAGATTTCGGGCTGCTGACGGAGATCATGGCCGACAATCTCATCTGTCCGAGCTTCCCGGACAATGAAATAGAGAAGCTACGCGGGCAAATCATCACCACCCTCAAAGAGGATGAGGAGGATACCCGCACCGTTGCCAATCGACATTTCCGCAGACTGCTGTACAGTGCCGCCCATCCCTACGGTCGTCCCTTAGATGGGCTGCCGGAGAGCATCGCTCGCTTCACCCGCGCTGATCTGGTCGGGGCCTACCACCGGCTCCATCCCCAAAACGGAGCCATCGTCGTCGTGGGTGATGTCAGCAGCGACGCGGTATACCAGACGTTGGAGGCGACATTTGGCCAGTGGCAGCCAGCCCACGAACCACCCGATACGGTACTCCCTCCCCCCGAACCATTGACCGAGCCAATCAAGCACGTCGAGACCATCCCCAACAAATCTCAAGCGGACATCGTCTTGGGCTGGCTTGGTTTGCCCCGTTACACGGAAGGTTTTTACGCGACTTACGTGGGCAACACGATTTTGGGGCAATTGGGGCTGGGCGGACGTATCGGGCAGAGTGTGCGGGAAACGGCGGGTATGGCCTACTATGCGCGTGCCTCGCTCAATAGCGGATTGGGTCCGGGGCCGTGGCTTATTTTTGCCGGCGTCAACCCGGACGGCATCGACACCGCCATTGAGTTGATGTTGGCCGAAGTGGACCGCTTTTGTGCGGAGCCGGTCAACGACCAGGAATTGGATGATGCTCAGGCTTACCTGACCGGCATTTTACCGCTGCAAATGGAGACGAATGAAGGGGTAGCCTCCATGCTCTTGGACACACACCTGTACGGGTTGGGCGATGATTTTATTGTCCGCTATCCTGATATAATCCGCGCTGTAACCAAGGCGGACATTCAGAAAATCGCTCAAACCTATCTCTCCCCGGAGGTCTACGCGCTGGCTATCGCCGGGCCAAACGGCGGATAACCATCCGGCTTTGAAAAAATATGAGCGAGATAAACCCGCTCATCGCGTACCATCAAACCACAAACTCTTTCTGGTTTGGTGCTATTATTTATTAAGCCTCAATCTTCCCGGTTTTCATCCTCATCAGAAGCGTCGTCATCCTCATTATCATCGGTCAGATAGGGATAGTCGATGGTTTCGGCCACCATTCGCAAAAGTTTCCCCATCGAACGCCGGGAAGTGTGGATGCCCAGCTCCCAATCGCTGACCGTCTGCTGGCGAACGCCGAGGCGGTTGGCTAACTGTTGCTGCGACCAACCGGCATATTCCCGCAGGGCTTTGATCTCTTCAGCGCTCCAGCCCTTCGATTTGCGGATCGGCGTCACCCGATAAGTGATCCGTTCCGGGCGAAAGACCACGAACTGCTCGTCGAAATCGACAGCATCAACCAGCCAGCCCGCTTCCTGCCACATCTCGGCCTGGGGCGTTTTGCTGTTGGCCCACCAGGCTCGCGTCATTTTAGCCGTCGTCGGGAGCGACTTCTTCAAAATCTTCTCAATCTCCTCGAAGCTCAACTCGATGAGTTCCGCGTCGGGTTGTTTATTCAAATATGTGTACAGAGGATAATATTTTCCTTTGCGTGGCATGCTTTCTTCTAATCTTCCTTAAATTTAATTAGTGACGGTTTCGTCAGAATAGGGCAACTTGAGATAGAGCATCGTGCCCACTTCGTTACTTTCGATTAAAACGCGGCCATTGTGGCTCTCGGCCAATCGCCGGGCCAGAGGCAAATCCAGCCCCCCTTTGCCCAAATCGCTTCGCCCTGCTGTGTCGATCCTGACGACCAACTCAAAAAGGCTCTCCAGTTCGGAGCGGGGCAGGGTCACGCCAACGACGTTGAGCTGCACCTGAGCATGGGATGTATCGTTTTCGATGGAAATGACAATTTCTCCCGCTCGTTTAATACCAATGGCAAAGCGAATCAGGCTCAAAACCATCTGCTCGACGCGGGCCGCATCACCCCGGACGGGGGGAGTGGAGGCATCTTGCTTGAAGGACAACTCCAGATGGGCCGGTTTATTCGAGCCGAAATCAAAACGAGACACATTATCCAGAACTTGGTTCAAATCTACCGGTCCAAAATCAAAGGTCAGGGAACCGGCTTCCAGTTTGCTGATGTCAACCATATTGTTAATGAGTTGCAACAAATTTTGGGCGCTTTGATAAATGGCCAGCACATCCTCCGACTGCGTTTCATTCAACGGCCCCTCGATACCCTCTAATAATAACTCAGAGAAGCCTAAAATGGAATTAAGTGGCCCTCGTAAATCGTGCGATAGATGATGAAGTTCCAAAGGCTGGAGCGAGGGCATAGGCGCTGCCTTCTTGGATAGGGTGAGTGATTGGTTTGACATAGAGGCCACATTAGCCATACGATGACTCCTCGTTTATACATGATATTATTTACACAATTCTACCACATGCTCTCGGATGCGTGCAACAACCTACTGCTTGCTCTTCTAATCCGGCTTTGTCTCGATACCACTTTTCTCCGGTCGTATTCCTCTTACATTGTACAGTTTTTTTGTCAAAAACACCATCAAGCTCGCAGGCTGTTGCGGGCCTGTCGTTCGGTCGTCTGTTCCCCCGACAGCGGGGTAACGGTTGTCGGCTCATAGCGATTCCGGGTAATGATACCACATTTATGGTAGATTCCATAACCCGACCGACCAGAGAAATCCCCCCGGAAAACATCATTACCTTTGACATAGTTTGCTTCTAGAGCGTATGTACTGGTACACTGTGGGGGTGTTTTTCGCTGCAAACTTTCCCTTTCCCATTGTGGTTGACAAGGTATGTTATAATAAGAGTATTGGAGAAAGAAAATTTGTTCTCCAAGATAGTTCACGCATAAAGACATGAATGAATTACACCAACTAATAAAAGTAAAATTAAAGTTACAAGACAACGCCGTTATTTTTGGACCTGAGTCGGAATGGTCAGAATTCTCCAGTGTCATTCGAGAAAGCCTAAAAATAATTCGGCCTGATGCTGTCTATCATTTCAACAAACAACCATTTATTCTGTTTTTTGATTTTACCAAACCGGAAAATAGAGAACGAGAAAATATCATTCATAGACGGGTTTGGTGTTTTGATAAGGCTCCCGTTGTATTTTTTGTCTTTGAAGATGAGGTTCAAATTTATAATGCTTTTCGTTATCAACAGGAACACGATACTCTAGAAAAGCTCAACGTTTCAGATTATGAACAACAATTCTCTTTCTGGAGATTGCAATCTGGAAATACCTGGCAATGGCTACAAGACACCTTTCATTACAAAAATATCAAAAAAGATCGAGTTGACCAAAAATTATTTGATAACATCAAAGAAACGCGCAAAAAGTTAACCGAAGATATTACGCCTCCTCTGGAAGACACGTTTGCTAATACGCTCATCTTACGTCTCATTTTTATACGGTATTTAATCGACCGAGGTGTTGAAATTGATGAACGTTTTATTACCGGTAACACCCCGGCAGAGAAAAAGCAACATTTAAATCAAATCATTGGCGATAGGGTTGAGCTTAATAATTTTTTCTCTTACCTGGAAGAGCGATTTAATGGAAATCTCTTTGAGACAGATAAAGACCCCGACATAGCGCAAACACACCTTATAGAACTTTCACGTATATTTTCGGCTCATAAAGATCAACTGTTTCTATTCGATATCTTTGATTTTAGTATCATCCCGGTTGAGACGATTAGCGGCATTTACGAATCGGTCATTCATCCTGAGAAGCGTGCCTCAAATTCGGCCATTTACACCCCGTCATTCATCGTAGACTACATCCTTGCCCAAACCGTCAATGATGATTACTTAGAAGAAAACAATGAATGTCGTATCCTTGACCCCGCTTGTGGGTCGGGGATTTTTTTGGTGCAAGCCTATCGTAAAATAGTAGAGTGGACCAGAAGTAAAAAGGGCGTAATATCGGATGAAAGATTGGTTCAGTTAATTCAACAGTGTCTATTTGGCATCGATAAAGACCGGAACGCTTTGAATATAACCGCCTTTTCCTTATACGTTGCGCTCTTGGATTACAAAAACCCTCCGGAGATAAAAAAGTTCAAACTCCCTAGATTGCTCGACACTAACCTCTTTGAAGCTGATTTTTTAGATGAGGAAGCATCCTTTAACGCAAAGGATGTTTTTCAAAACAAAGAGTTCGACTTCATTCTGGGTAATCCGCCTTGGGGCAGTAAAAAATATAAAAAACACCTTGATTATATCCATAAATACGAATTACCAATTGCAGATATTCAAATTGCACAAACTTTCTTAGCTCGAACGAAGGATTTTTCTAATCTATATACAAAATGTTCATTAATAGTTACAAGTAGCTCGTTTCATAGTATAACGGCCAAGAAATTCAAAGAATATTTTCTCGAAAATTTTCACATTAAACAAATCTTTGATTTGTCGGCTGTCAGACGACTTATTTTTCCTGAAAAGAAAAATCCGGCACTGGTTCTGTTTTACGGCTATGCTTTTGAGGAAGATACAGAAGAAAATGTTATCGAATATTTATCTCTTAAACAAAATATTTTCCTGAAGTATTTCAATACATTGGTTATTGAGCGACAAGATCGAAAACGAATTCTTCAGAAATATTTTATTGACTATGCGTGGATGTTTAAAGTTGCCTTGTATGGGAATACTATTGATTTTTACTTTTTGAAACGACTTTCCCACTACAGCACGATTAATGATCGAATAGATAATGTCTCCAAAATATTTAAAGGTAATGGAATATTGAAAAGCCCTCCAAAACCGGAACCATTTTTATTCCTAGAAGGGCTTCCAAACGTAAAAACTGAAGAAATATCTCTTTTCTATACAACTGTTAATGAGAATACGCCAACTCTAAAAAAGAAAGACACTTTTGTGGCAAAGGGGCGAAAACCAGAACTATTTCAAGGAAATCACATTCTCCTGAAAAGAAGAACTATGCAAGAATCGCAACCGGTAATTTCTTATATAGATACTTCCTGTGCATTTTGGAATAGTGTCTATTCAATTACATCGAAAGAGTGTATTGAAGAACTAAAAAAAATATATGGTATGTTGATTTCCGATTTGTCTACCTACTTTCAATACATTACCTCCTCAAATTGGGGCGTTGCGACTAGACCAGAAATTTCTTTAGATGAATATCTTTCCTTTCCTTACGGAAACATTCAAGATGAAGATCAATTTATCACATTGGTGGATGAATTTATCGAGTCTGTTCGTTCTACCCCCCGCTTTTCAAAACAATTATTGCAAAAGATAAACCAGGCGATCTTTGCCTCATACGGAGTTAGTGATATAGAGCAGGATTTAATCGATTATGTCCTAAATGTCTCGCGCTATCAATTCCAAGAAAATAAACTTGATGAGCTAATACGTAAAACTTCTGAAAAAAATTTGCACCAGTATGCTCAGGTTTTTTACGATCATTTTAGCCATATTTACAATGAAGACAACGAGTATTTCCAAATCGAGGTATACCGCCTCCCCTATTTTGTGGCAATGACGTTTAACATTGTCGAGGTGCCTCCTGCACCAGAGAATGGTATTGCTTTTCCCAAACATAATCATACAGAGCAAGATTTGCTTAAGACTATCGCTCAAACCGTCTCAATCAATGAGCTTTCCGAGCGTATATTTTCACAAAAAGATGTCAAGGGGTTTGAAGAGGATTTCTTTTATATCATCAAACCGGATGAATATAAATGCTGGCACCGGGCAATGGCCCACTACGATTTAGCCGAATTTGTGGAAGCGTTGGAAAAAGCAGAGCTAGAGGAGCTAACTAGAATCTAACGATGACTGGAGATGCCCGCAAGTTTACCCGGAAAAGGGCGATACGGTATTCAAAGAAGTTGTTTCTGCACGTGCTTGAATACGTTGCATTTTGCTACAACCGTTTGAAACAGGACAATGCGGAAAAACAGTACGTCATTAGTCAACGTTACTGTCGGGATCATACGGATTTTTCCTTTGAGGATTGGCTAAAAACACGGCTCATTAAAGATTATCTCCAACAACTAAGGCCCCATTTCCACCACTCAGGCATCAGATCAATACGATTCGACTCTGAAACTGAAAAGGTGTATGAAGATGAAACTGGCAAAATAAAAAAGGATAAAATTGATGTTTTTATCAGCAATCTTGGCTTGCAAAGTTATTGGGCAGGTCAGGTAGAAGAGGATATTTACTTCGCTTTCGAGTGTAAACGGTTGAAAAACAGATCAAAGAATTCGCAGGAGCGTGGTTATCTTAGCGACATTCAAAAATTTGTGAGCCGGGAATACAAATTTCGCTTCCCCTTTACCGGAATGATCGGGTTTGTTGAAAAAAGCAGTATTTCCATCGATGACATCATAAATGACATCAATAAACGCCTCCGAAAATCTTCAACGATTACCACCACTCAAGAATTGATGCCTTTTGAGGTCAAGGACTTTCAACACTGTCGATTGTCTAAACATAAAAAGGCTTTTCCCAAAAATATTCCCATCGAAGTATATCATCTATTCTTTGATTACTCGAAGATAATCACTGAGTAGTAACGGAAATCAAACAAAAAGAGAACTGCATTTTGAGCAGTCCTCTTTTTGTATTTACTTCACAATTTCCCAACCGGCCCTACTTGGCCGTCACCCCTTTTTCTTTCAGTGCGGCTTGCGCTGCGGCCAGGCGAGCGATGGGCACGCGGAAGGGGGAGCAACTGACGTAGTTGAGGTTGATGCTGTGGCAAAATTCGACCGATTCAGGATCACCACCGTGTTCGCCACAGATGCCCACTTCCAAATCGGGCCGGGCGGAGCGGCCTCGCTCGGTGGCCATCCGCATCAAAGCGCCGACGCCGTCCTGGTCGATAGTTTGGAAGGGGTTGGTCGGCAGGATACCCTGCTCGACGTATTCGAGCAGGAAACCGGCTTCGGCATCGTCGCGGGAGTAGCCGAAGGTCATCTGGGTCAGGTCGTTGGTGCCGAAGGAGAAAAAGTGGGCAATTTCGGCAATCTCAGCAGCGGTCACCGCCGCTCGCGGAATTTCGATCATCGTCCCAAATTTATACTCGACTTCGACGCCCTTCTCCTCCATAACTTCCTTGGCTACCTCGATCAACTGGGGCTGAACCCGCTTTAGCTCATTGACGTGGCCGGTCAGGGGGATCATCACTTCCGGCTTGACCGTCTTGCCCTCTTTGGCCACATCACAGGCCGCCTCGAAAACGGCCCGGACCTGCATCTTGACCAGGCCGGGGAAGACGATGCTCAGACGGACGCCCCGGAAGCCCATCATGGGGTTACTCTCGTGCATGCCTTCGATGGCCGCCAACAATTTCTCTTTATCGGCCAATCCTGAGGTTTCGCCTTTGACCCGCATGGTGACTACTTCTTCCAGGACGTGATCCTTCTCCGGCATAAATTCGTGCAGCGGCGGATCGATCAGGCGGATGATGACCGGCAGGCCATCCATAGCCCGGAACAGCCCGGTAAAATCCTCCCGCTGGTAGGGCAGCAGCTTGTCCAGTGCGGCCTGGCGTACATCTTCGCTGTCGGCCAGGATCATATCCTGAACAATCGGCAGCCGTTCATCCTCGAAGAACATATGCTCGGTGCGGCACAGGCCGATGCCCTGAGCGCCGAAGCTGCGGGCACGCTCGGCATCTTCGGGGTAGTCGGCGTTGGTCCACACTTGCAGACGGCGGACTTCGTCGGCCCAGGCGAGAAGCGTCTGCAAATCCTCCTGCTCCTCCAACTCGGTCGAAACCATCGGAATCTCCCCGACGAACGCTTCACCGCTGGTACCGTCAATCGAAATCCAATCCCCTTCTTTGACGGTAATACCGTTAGCCCGAAATTCCCGCTTATTTTGGTTGATGGATATTTCGTTGGCCCCCACCACACAGGGCACGCCAAATTGGCGGGCGACCACGGCGGCGTGGCTGGTGGCCCCGCCCTCGCTGGTCAAAATACCTTTGGCGGCCAACATCCCGTGAACATCATCGGGGCGGGTGAAGGGGCGGACCATAATGACCGGTTTGCCCTCTTCCTTGCCCCACTTTTCGGCCAAATCGGCATCGAAGGCGACGAAACCGACTGCCGCACCGGGCGAGGCATTGACCGCCTTGGCCAGCAATTTCCGCTCGGCGGTCGCTTTTTTCTTGGCGTCCGGGTCAAATTGGGGGTGTAGCAACGTATCGACCTGTTGGGGCGTAACCCGCAATAGGGCCTGCTCTTTGGTAATCAGCCCTTCGTTGGCCATATCGACGGCGATTTTGATGGCGGCTTTAGCCGTCCGCTTGCCGTCGCGGGTTTGGAGCATCCACAGCTTCCCCTGCTCGATGGTGAACTCTACATCCTGCATTTCACGATAATGATCTTCCAGCTTGTCACAGACTGCAAGAAAATCCTTGAAGGCTTTGGGGAATTCCTTCTCCATCAGTTGGATTTTGTGGGTGTTGCGAGTCCCGGCCACCACGTCCTCACCCTGAGCATTGATTAGATAATCGCCGTAGAGGATATTTTCACCGGTGGAAGGGTCGCGGGTGAAGGCCACGCCGGTGCCGGAGCCATCTCCCATATTACCGAAGACCATCGTCACCATATTAACCGCCGTTCCTAGATGGTGATCGATCCCGGCGGCGTTGCGATAATCGACGGCGCGTTTGCCGTTCCAGCTTTTGAAGACGGCCTCGGTGGCCAGCCGAATCTGCTCGACCGGGTCCTGGGGAAATTCCCGGCCCGTCTCTTCTTTGAAGAGGTCTTCAAATTTTCGGGTGACCTCTTTCCACTGCTCGGCGTTCAATTCAGCATCCGTCCGTACGTCGGCCTCATCGCGGGCATCGGCCAGAATATCCTCAAACGGCTCATCATCGACACCCATAACCACGCTGCCGAACATTTGAATGAGGCGGCGGTAGGAGTCGTAGGCGAAGCGAGCGTCGCCGGTCAATTTGGCCAGCCCCTCAACGACTTCGTCATTCAGGCCGATGTTGAGAACGGTGTCCATCATGCCGGGCATCGAAAATTTGGCCCCGGAACGACAGGAGACCAGGAGCGGATTGTCGGGGTTGCCAAACTCTTTGCCGGTCTCTTTTTCAATCGCTTTCATGGCCGCGACTTCCTGCTCCCACATATCGTCGGGGAATTGTTGACCCGCGTCGAGATAGGCGTTACAGGCTTCGGTCGTGACAGTGAACCCGGGCGGAACGGGCAGGTCGATGCGGGCCATTTCGGCCAGGTTAGCGCCCTTACCGCCCAATAGGGCACGAACGCCTTCCCAACTACCCGTATGCTTTTCAGCTTCATCGATGTCTTTGTATAAATAGACCCACTTTTTACTCACGTTATTCCTCCAGAAGAATTTTGTGACTTACGAATCTGGTTTAGAGGTGGCTTATGATCGTTGTATCGGTCACCAGACCCTCTCAGAGCATTAACTGCGTAAGTCTTATTGATGTGTAAACAAACAAAGCCCCCACCTGTTTGACCGGGTGGGGCTATATATTACCTCTTTATA
>CAZWZZ010000038.1:0-17523 GCA_964638395.1 uncultured Caldilineaceae bacterium | reverse complement strand
TTGTAACCCTGCTCAACGCGCTGAATAACAGTGGCGGCCAGTATGGCGTGGCCTCATTGTGCCACGGCACCGGCGGCGGCACCGCTGTTGCCGTAGAGCGCCTCTGATTGCGGATTGCAGAATTTACATTGTAACTCAAACGGAAGAGAAATGGCAGAAAAATTGTTAGATAAACACGTATTACTACGTCACCGTGACGTAGAAAATATCCACCAGATTGACGTTTACACGGCCAACGGTGGCTACGAAGCCTGGAAAAAGGCGCTGGTCGAAATGGAGCCGCAGGCCGTGACCGATGTGGTCAAAGCCTCTGGCCTGCGGGGACGAGGCGGGGCCGGTTTTCCGGCGGGTGTCAAATGGGGTTTCATTCCCAAAAACGTCTTTCCCAAATACGTCGTGGTCAACGCCGACGAAAGCGAACCGGGAACCTTCAAAGACCGGGAGTTGATGACCGACAACCCGCACCAGGTGCTTGAGGGCATCGCCCTGTGTGCCTACGCCGTCGGGGCCACGACCGCCTACATCTACGGGCGGGGCGAGTTCTGGACGCTCTTTATGACCCGGCTGCGAGAGGCGGTCGATGAAGCCTACGAAAAAGGTTTTCTGGGCGAAAATATCCTCGGCAGCGATGTCTCGCTCGATATTTACCTCCATCTCGGCGCGGGAGCCTACATTTGTGGCGAGGAGACGGCCCTGCTCAACAGCCTGGAAGGGTTGATGGGCCAGCCCCGTAGCCGCCCCCCCTTCCCGGCGGTCGAGGGGCTGTACGCCAAGCCGACCGTCATCAACAACGTCGAAACGTTGGCCAACGTGCCGCCGATTGTGGCCAACGGAGCCGATTGGTACCGCCAATTCGGCACGGAGAAAAGCCCCGGCACCAAGATTTTCTCCCTCAGCGGGCGGGTCAACAAGCCGGGCAATTACGAGTTGCCCCTCGGCACACCGATTCGCCACTTAATCGAAGAGTGTGGCGGCGGCATCATCGACGGCAAAGCGGTCAAGGGCATTCTCCCGGCGGGGGCCTCCTCGGCCATTATGGGGCCGGATACGCTCGACACGACGATGGATTATGAGGCGATGGCTGCGGCGGGCAGTATGCTGGGGTCGGCTTCCTTCATTATAATGGATGAAACCATCGACGCGGTCTGGGCCGCCGAGAAGAATATCAAATTCTTTAAGCACGAAAGCTGCGGCAAATGTAGCCCCTGCCGTGAAGGGACGCATTGGCTCAAGAGCGTCTACAGCAAACTGCGCGAGGGACGCGGCACCAAACAGGATGTCGAGTTGCTCAATACAATCATCGGCCAGATGGAGGGCAACTGCTTCTGCCTCCTCGGTGAGTTCGTGGTGCCCGGCGTCCGCACCAGCCTCGATTTGTACATGGATGAGTATGAGGCCTTGGCCAAAGAAGAAAACGAAGTGGAGCCGCAGCCGCAGGGGAATTTGGTGCATATGTATTTGTAAAATAGTAATTGGTCGGCGATTGGGAGATCAAGCGATTGGGGGATTTTTTAATCTTCTACTCTCCCAATCTCTAATCTCTGTTTACTGATTACTGTTTTGGATGATTACAAAATATTTTGTTAAACTCTGATAAGGTTAGAAAATCTTTATGACAGATCAAGTCACCCTAACCATAGATGGTGTTGAAGTTACCGTTCCCAAAGGAACGCTGATTGTTGAAGCGGCCAAGCGCATCAGCCAGGAGATCCCGGTTTTTTGCTACCACGCCAAGATGGACCCGGTTGGTATGTGCCGTATGTGTCTGGTCGAAGTGGGCACGCCGGCTGTAGACCGAGCGACCGGAGAGAAGCAACTGGATGAAGCGGGCAACCCCGTCATTCGCTTCTTTCCCAAACCGATGACGGCCTGTACGACGACCGTCTCCGAAGGGATGGTGGTCAAGGTCGACTCAGAGGAGGCGCTCAACGACCGCAAGGCGGTGCTGGAGTTCTTGCTGACCAGCCACCCGCTGGATTGCCCCGTGTGCGACAAGGGAGGCGAATGTCCTCTGCAAGATTTGACGATGCGCCACGGGCCGGGCAACAGCCGTTTCGATTACGAGTACAAACAGCATTTCCCGAAGAAATATCCGCTGGGCGACCTGATTGTGCTGGATATGGAGCGGTGTGTCATCTGCGCCCGCTGCACCCGCTTTCAGGATGAGATTGCCCACGACCCGGTGCTGGCCATCGAGGAGCGAGGCCGGTACGCCCACATCGTCAGCTACTCCGATCCGCCCTTTGATAGCCACTACTCCGGCAACACCACCGATATTTGCCCCGTCGGAGCCTTGACCTCCCGCGATTTTCGCTTCGGAGCGCGGGCCTGGGAATTGACCAACGTGCCGAGCGTTTGTAACCATTGCCCGGTCGGCTGCAACACCGTCTTGAGTACCCGCACCGGCCAGATCAAACGGGTCATGCCCCGCCAAAATGAAGCGGTCAACGAAATCTGGATTTGTGACAAGGCCCGCTTTGGGCATCATTTCAACGGCAGCCCCAACCGGCTGACGATGCCGCTGGTTCGCAAAAATGGCGAGTTGGTCGAGGTCAGTTGGGGAGAAGCCATCGAAACTGTAGCTCACAAATTTGATGTCTTTAAGAAGAGTCGCGGTCCTGAAATTATGGGCGGTTTGGCCGGAGCGCGTCTCTCCAACGAAGATTTGTACATCTTCCAGAAATTCTTCCGTGACGTCGTCGGCAACCACAACATCGACCATCGTATTGGCTTGAGTGCCGCCCTACAGGATGACACGGCCCACACGGTCGGCGTCGGCGTCGGCACCGACTTAGGGCGCATCGGCCAGAACGCAACGATTCTGGTCATCGGCTCCGATTTGGACCAGGAAGCGCCGATTCTTTACCTGCGGGTGGCCGGAGCCGCCGTCAAGCGGGGAGCGCATCTGATTAATGCCGGGGGGCGCAAAACGAAGCTGGATGCTCAGGCCCAGACGAGCTTGCGCTACAAATACGGTACGGCGGCCCACCTGGTCTGGGGACTGTTAGCCTCTGTGGTGAAACAGCGGTTGATCGACGAGGCGTCGGTCAGCGAGCGAACCACCGGTTACACGGAACTACAGGGCAAGCTGGTCGATTATGCGCCTGACAAGGTGGCCGACATCACCGGCGTTTCCGCCGAGGCGATTGAGGCGGCGGCCAAGGCGTTTGCTGAGGCTGAGAATGGTGTTATAATCTTCGGGTTGGAGGCCGGTAATGACCCGGCGTTGCAGGCCGCTATTGAGGCTCTGGCTCTGGTCACCGGGCACGCCGGGAAATCGGACAACGGTGTGATTGCCGTGTTGCCCCAGGCCAACAGTCGAGGTGCTGCCGATATGGGCGTCTTGCCTGACCGTTTGCCCGGCTACGTGCCGCTAGAGGGTGAGCCGGGCCAGTCGGCCGCAGCGATGTTGAGCGGCGAATCGCCGGTCAAAGCGATGCTCATCGCCGGGACGAATCCCGCCGCTGAAAGCGACGCTTACAAACAAGCACTCGAACAACTCGAATACTTGGTCGTGCAAGACCTGTTCTTGACCGAAACGGCCCAACTGGCCGATGTGGTCTTGCCCGCTTGCGGCGTGGCCGAGCGGGACGGCACGTTCACCAATATGGAGCGGCGGGTGCAAGCCTTCGACCCCGGCGTTCCGGCTCCCGGCAAAGCCTGGGCCGATTGGCTGATTGTAACCGCCATCGCCGGGCAGATGGAAGCCGAGTGGGGCTACGCCTCCGCCGACGGGGTGATGGCTGAAATCACTCAGGCCGTGCCCCTCTACGCCGAGATGAAGTTTGAGAACCTGACCGCGCCCGTTTCTCTGGACCGCAAAACATCCCACTATATCTATGAAGGGATGAGCTACACCGCCGATGTCCGGGAAGGGGTGCAGTGGCAAACGGTGGCCGAGACCGGGGCGCAGAAAATCGCGCTACGCTTTATCGAACCGGTTGAACCGGCCTCCGGGTCCGACGCCGAAGCCGGGCTGACGCTGGTCGCCCCCCGTTTCTTGTATGACCACGGGCGGCTGCTGGCGGAGTCGGAGATACTCCAGCCCCGGCTGGCCCCCTCCGCCATCCTCGTCTCCCGTATCGACGCCGAAAAGTTTGGATTGGCCACGGGAGAAGGCGTGACCATTTCCCGGAACGGCACCTCGGTTGAAATGCCGGTCCAGGTCAGCCGGATGTTACCGGAAGGCGTAGCCCTGCTGCCCCGGAATTTGAAGGGCCGGCCCGCCGAGCAGTTGGTCGGCAGCGATGGTCTGTACGCTACCGTCGAGATTGCCAAGAAGCCTGCCGCCGAGCCGGCGCTAGAGGCGGTTAGCTGAAACATTTTTGTAAATATGAAGGTTCTTTTGGAACTCAGGGGATAGCCTCATAAAACGCAAAACGTCATCAGATTTTACGCAATACGTTTTACGATTTACGGTGTCAACTCTACGAAATTCTGTTGAACCAACATTTCTACCTGATGGATAGATAAATGGACCCATTGATTATTACGATCATCGTGGAAGTTATGAAAATCGGTGCCATTGCCACGGCCCTGATGTTGGGCTTTGCGGCGATGACGTGGGTGGAGCGGAAAGTGTTGGCCCGTTTTACCCTGCGTTACGGCCCGAACCGGGCCGGGAAGTTTGGCCTGTTGCAGCCGATTGCCGATATGTTCAAGATGTTTTTCAAGGAAGAGTTGGCCCCTGGCCACGTCAATCGGTTGGTCTACATCATCGCCCCCGGTCTGGCCCTGATTCCGGCCCTGATTGCCTTCGCCGTCGTACCGCTGACCAGCACGCCCTACACCTTGCCTTTCGAGATTTTTGGCACGCCCGTGACCATTACGCCCTGGATTGCCGATATCAACGTTGGGTTGCTCTATCTGTTGGCCATCGGCAGCCTGGGCACTTACGGTGTCATTCTGGGCGGCTGGGCCAGCAACAACAAATATTCGCTGTTAGGCGGTCTCCGCACCAGCGCCCAAATGTTGAGCTACGAACTGCCGATGGGTGTGGCCCTCCTGAGCGTAGTGGCCATTGTCGGCTCGTTGAGCGTCAACGAGATTGTTGAATGGCAGGGGAGTCTGGGCGGTTTCATCCCGGCCCTCGACCTGGTCGGCATTGGCTGGCTCATCTTCGTCCAGCCCATCGCCTTCCTCATCTTCTTCATCAGCGGCCTGGCCGAGGCCGGGCGTTCTCCCTTCGATTTGCCAGAAACGGAGAATGAGTTGATCGGCGGCTTTGTGACCGAATATGGCGGCATGAAGTTCGGTCTCTTCTTCGGGGCTGAATATGTCCATATGATCGTCTTTAGCTTCCTGACGGCCACCCTCTTCTTGGGCGGCTGGCAAGGACCGTTTGTGCAGCAAGTGCCGCTGTTGGGGATTGGGTATCTGTTGGCCAAAGTCGCTTTCGTTATTTTTGTCATCATCTGGATACGGGCCAGCGTGCCCCGCGTCCGTTTCGATAAGATGATGAAATTTTGCTGGAAATTTCTACTGCCACTCGCGCTTGTCAATCTGATTGTAACTGTGCTAGTGATAGCTGTATTGAGGTTCTGATATGATTAAAGATGTGTTAACCGGGTCTGTCGAAATTTTAAAAGCAATGGGCGTCACCCTCAAATATTTTTTCAAAAAGCCGGTCACCCACCAATACCCGGAAGAGCCGGTCGAGGTCTATCCCCGGTTTCGGGGGCGACACGTTCTCAAGCGGTATGAGAATGGCCTGGAGCGGTGCATCGGCTGTTCCCTCTGCGCGGCGGCCTGCCCGACCGACTGTATCTATGTCGGGGCGGCGGAAAACACCGACGAAGATCGACGCTCGCCAGGAGAACGGTACGCCGAAGTTTACGACATCAACATGCTACGCTGTATCTTCTGTGGCTATTGCGCCGAAGCCTGCCCCACAGAAGCCATTGTCCTGGAACATGATTTCGCCCTGGCCCAATATGACCGCTGGGATGCTATCTACACCAAAGAGATGCTTTTGGAAGAGCATAAGCCGGGTCATATCAAAATTCGGGATGACGAAGTTTTTGTCGATGTGCCGACCTGGGGAACGAAATAAGCTGGGTCTTAAGATTGAAACGATGAATTTGGGGTAATTGGTAATTAGTTCGACAATGTCACATTAACATAATTTGATCCTGAAAAGCCCCCCCAGCCCCCCAAAGTGGGGAGCGAAGCCAGAAATTCCCCCCGCTGGGGGGCTAGGGGGGGGGAATGTGACATTGTCCAATTAGTAAATGGTTAAATCTCCACTCACCAATTACTAATTACCCAATTTGATTGATTCTTCACACTGCCACGACCTCTCTACCTGCCTGAGATTTTCTATTTTAAAAAAATTTATATCGAGTTAAAAACTTATGGGATTAACACTTTTTATCGTGCTGGCCGTTGTGTCGATCATTTCGGCCCTGGCCGTCGTCTTTAATAAAAATGTGGTCCATAGCGCCCTGGCCTTGTTGGTCAATTTTGGGGTGCTGGCCATCTTCTACTTTATGCTCAACGCCCAATTTTTGGCCGTGGCCCAGATTTTGGTCTATGCCGGCGCTATCGTCGTTCTCTTCCTGTTTGTGGTGATGCTCCTGGGCGCGGAGTTGGGCGAAGATGTGCCGACCTGGTTTACGGCCCGAAATGTGATTATGATGGGCCTGGGCCTCCTCCTGCTCACCATCATCGGCACCACTGTTTCCGAGAACCAATTTGTTTTCCAACGGGAAGGCAAAACGGGCGATTTAACGCCGGAGTTAGTGGCCGAATTTGGGCAGGTCGAAGTCATCGGCTCCTACCTTTTCACCGATTATGTGCTGTCATTCCACCTCGTGGCTGTGCTGCTGTCGGTCGGCGTCATCGGGGTATTGTGGCTGGCTCAGCAGTACAAGAAGCAAATGTTTAGCAAAGAAATGCAGGGAGAGAGTGAATGATTGACCAAGTACCTGTTTCCTACTACCTGCTGTTGAGTGCCGTTCTCTTCACCATCGGCACCGGCGGCGTTCTCATCCGCAAAAATGCCATCATCATCCTCATGTGTGTCGAGTTGATGATGAACGCCGTCAACCTGACCTTCATCGCCTTCTCCCGCTACCTCGACTCGGCGACGGGCCAGATTTTCGTCTTTATGATTATGGCCGTCGCCGCCGTGGAGGTGGCCATTGGCCTGGCCCTGCTGGTGGAGTTGAACCGTCACCGGGAGGCGGTCAACATCGATGATATCAATGCGTTGAAAGGGTAACAGCTCATTTGGAACTGATAAGTTGACAACCACGTAAAACGCAAAACGTGAAACGTAACCAATTTTTACGCATTACGTTTTTCGTTTTACGGTGTCAACCCACAAGATCTTGTTGAGCCGAAAAAAATTCATCTCTTTCGACTTAATTTATAACAAGGTGTACCACCTATGATACAACTTATTTGGCTCGTGATTGCCTTGCCCATCGTCGGCGTCCTCATCAACGGTATCCTGGGCCGCCGCTTGGGGTATAAAGTCGTCAGCATTATCGGCCCGCTGATGGTTCTGGGAGCCTTCATCGTCGGTGTCGGGGCCTTTATGGAGTTGGCCGGCAGCGGCGAGGAAGCCTTCATCGTGCCCCTCTGGACGTGGGCCGAGATCGGGGCGTTGAATATCCCCGTCAACCTGTTGGTCGATCCGCTGTCGCTGACGATGGTGCTTATCGTCACCGGCGTCGGCTTCCTCATCCACGTCTACGCCACCGATTATATGGTCCACCGGGACGAGTCGGGCCACCCCCACCCCGACCGGGATTTCGCCCGCTTCTTCACCTTCCTCAACCTCTTCATCGCCTCGATGCTGGTCTTGGTCCTCGGCGACAACTACTTGCTGATGTTCGTCGGCTGGGAATTGGTCGGTGTTTGCTCCTATCTGCTGATTGGCTACTGGTTCGACCGTACCTCCGAGCCGCAGGAGCCTATCGACCTCGGCCCCGATCAGGAGCCGGTGACGATGGCCCCGCTGCTGTCGCCACCCGCCTCCGGGATGAAAGCCTTCGTGGTCAACCGCATCGGCGACTTTGGCTTTTTGCTGGGTATCTTCCTGATCTGGACGACCTTCGGCTCGCTCCAATTCTCCGATGTCTTTGCCCAGGCCGAAGCAATTTTTGAAAGCTCGCCCGGCGTCATTACCTGGATTACCCTGTTCCTGTTCATCGGGGCGATGGGCAAGAGCGCCCAACTGCCGCTCTACGTCTGGCTACCGGACGCGATGGCCGGCCCGACACCCGTCTCGGCCCTCATCCACGCGGCGACGATGGTCACCGCCGGGATTTATATGATTGTCCGCAGCAACGCCCTCTACGCCCTGGCTCCCAACGTCTCCCTCTTTGTGGCCTTCATCGGCGCGGCCACGGCCCTCTTTGCGGCCACGATTGCCCTGGTCCAGGTTGACCTCAAGCGGGTGCTGGCCTACTCGACCGTCAGCCAGTTGGGCTATATGTTTATGGCCGTCGGCGTCGGGGCCTACACCGCCGGGATGTTCCACCTGACCACCCACGCCTTTTTCAAAGCCCTCCTCTTTCTGGGGGCCGGGTCGGTTATGCACGCTCTGCACGATGTCATCGACATTCGGCGGATGGGGGGCTTGAAGGATAAGATGAAGATCACCTGGGCCACCTTCTGGATCGGCGGTCTGGCCCTGGCCGGTTTCCCGTTGATGTCCGGCTTCTTCTCTAAAGATGAAATTTTGGCCAAAACCTTCGAAGCCTCACCCTTCCTGTGGTTCGTCGGCATCGTCACCGCCGGGCTGACCGCTTTCTACACCTTTCGGGCCATCTTCATTGCTTTCCACGGCCAACCGCGTGACCAGCATCTCTATGACCACGCTCACGAGAGTCACGCGCCGATCACCTTCGCTTTGATTGTGCTGGCCGTGTTGTCGCTATTTGGCGGCTTGCTCGGCTTGCCATACGTTTTGCTCCACGAAATGGGCATTGATGTGCCCCACCTGCTTAAAAATTGGCTAGAGCCGATTTACTATCACGTCGGCGCTCACGGCGCGGAGGAACATCACCTGCCCTTCGCCACCGAAATCACCCTGTTTGTGACCTCGGCAATCGTGGCCATCTCGGGGATTGCTCTGGCCTACTACTTCTACATCATCAACCCGGCCATCCCCCAAAACATCAGCCGCAGTGCCCGGGGCCTGTTCGATACGCTGGTCAATAAATATTACGTCGATGAAATTTATGAACTGCTCTTTGTGGACACCGCCAAAGGGCTGGCCCGCTCGATGGCAAACGGCATTGATCGCCTGGTCATCGACAACGGCTTGGTCGATGGCACGGCCAGGATCGTTGGCTGGGTCGGCCAGGGGATGAGCCGACTGCAAAGCGGCTACCTCCGTCATTACGCCCTGGCCACCTTCATCGGCGTGCTGGTGATGGTCAGCTATTTCTTCCTAAGTTAGAAGAGCGACCTTGTTGGTTTCAAAAACCTGCAAGGTCTGTTTGTTGCGGAACAAGATACACCTACGAGGTTTCTAAAACCTCGCAGGACTTTGTCTGGAGTTATTGAATGGCTTTTCCAATTCTATCCTTATTACTCATTTTACCCGTCATCGGAGCAGTTGCGGTGATGGTCATCCCGCGCAGCAACGAGGGCCTCATCAAACAGGTGGCCCTGCTGTTTAGCGTGGTCACGCTGATTGTCTCTCTGCCGCTCTACTTCTCCTTTGTGTCTCAGGCAGGGTATCAATTCGAGGAAAACATCGCCTGGATTCCCTCCCTCAATATCAGCTACCACATCGGTATCGACGGCATCAGCCTCTTCTTGGTGCTGCTGACAACCTTCCTGACGGCCATCTCAATTCTTAGCTCCTGGACCGCCGTCACCGAGCAGGTCAAGGAGTATATGGCCCTCCTCCTCTTTTTGGAGACGGCCATTCTGGGTGTCTTCGTCTCCCTCGATCTGTTTCTGTTCTACGTTTTCTGGGAAGCCAGCCTGATCCCGATGTCGCTGCTGATTGGGCGCTGGGGCGGCAAACGGCGCATCTACGCGGCGGTCAAATTCATCATCTACACAATGGCCGGGAGCGCCCTGATGCTGGTGGCCATTCTGGTTCTCTACATTCAGGGCGGCACCTCCGACCTGCCGACACTGGTGGCCGAGTTGAGCCTGCCCGCCTCGCTGCAAGTGCTGCTTTTCTTCGCCTTCGGCCTGGCCTTCGCCGTCAAAGTGCCTCTCTTCCCTTTCCATACCTGGCTCCCGGCGGCCCACGTCGAAGCGCCCACCGCCGGGTCGATTATTCTGGCCGGGGTGTTGCTGAAAATGGGCACGTACGGTTTTATGCGGTACGCCATCCCCCTCTTCCCGGAAGCCGTCCCCTTCTGGACGCCGCTCCTGGTCACCCTATCGGTCATCGGCATCATCTACGGGGCGATGGTGGCCGTGGCTCAGGAGGATGTCAAAAGCCTGGTGGCCTACTCCTCGGTGGCCCACATGGGCTTCATCGTGTTGGGCATGTTTCTGGGCGGACAGCAGGGGATGAGCGGGGCCGTTCTGCAAATGGTCAACCACGGCCTCAGTACCGGGATGCTCTTCTTTATGATCGGGATTTTGTATGAGCAACGCCACACCCGGCTGTTCAGAGAGTATGGCGGCATTTGGATTAAAGTACCGGTCTTTGGCGTCTTCTTCCTGCTGGCCACCTTTTCATCGGTCGGCCTGCCGGGGCTGAACGGCTTCGTCGGCGAATTTATGATCTTGATCGGCTCCTTCCCCAACAGCCCCATTCCCACCGCCTTTGCCACCTTTGGCGTCATTTTGGCGGCCTGGTATCTGCTGACCGCCGTGCGGAAGGTGATGTTTGGGCCACTCAACCCGGCCAATGAAAACTTGCGGGATATGAACGGGCGGGAGATGGTCATCGCCGTGTCGCTGATTGCCCTCTGCTTCTTGATTGGCCTCTTCCCGAACATCTTCTTCGAGAAAATCAACCTGGGAACCGCCGAACTGGCCACGATTATTGATAATACCTCGCTCCTCGCTGGGCGATAATACGGGGGGATGAGAGATTAGGGCTTAGAGATTAGAAACTGTCTAAAGAATTTCTAATCGCCCAATCGCCAATCGCCTCATTTCAGGAGACGTTATGCCAATAGAATTTCCCGTCTTAAATGTAGCTGCCCTCTACCCGGAGATTATCGTCATTGCCACCGCCTTCGTGGTGATGGCCGTCGATATGTTTGTCGGCGATAAGCGCATCGTCGGCTACGTCGGGCTACTGGGGTTGATTGCCGCCGCCGGGGTCAGCGTGTCAATGCTCAGTGCCCCGGCGGCTCCGGCCTTTCAAGATATGGCTATGAGCGACGGCTACTCGCTGGTGCTGAACCTCATCTTCATCGTCACCGCCGGCTTGTCCATCCTGCTCTCCCTGGGCTACCTGGAAGGGAGAGAGATGCAGCGGGGCGAATATTACGCTCTCATCCTCTTCTCGACGAGCGGAATGATGTTTATGGGCGCGGCCACCGATTTGATTATCGTCTTCCTCGGCCTGGAAATTATGTCCATCGCCCTCTATATTTTGGCTGCCTTCAATCGCAAACAGTTGCGCTCCGGCGAAGCGGGCATGAAATATTTCGTGCTGGGGGCCTTTGCCTCCGCCTTTTTCCTGTACGGCGTGGCCCTGATTTACGGCTCGACCGGCACGACCAACCTGCTCGGTATCAGCGAGTGGTTCGACTCTGGGCAGGGCAGCCTCAACGACCCGCTGGCCCTGGTCGGTTTAGCTCTGCTCATCGTCGGCTTCGGCTTCAAAGTGGCCGCCGTGCCCTTCCAATGGTGGACGCCCGATGTCTATCAGGGCGCGCCGACCTCGGTCACCGCCTTTATGTCCGTCGGGGCCAAAGCCGCCGGGTTTGCCGCGCTGATCCGCCTGTTGGCGATTTCCTTCGATACCGCTTTTGTCGTCAATTGGCAGATTATCGTCGCTATTCTGGCCGTGATTACAATGACCGGCGGCAACGTGGCCGCCCTGGCTCAGAAGGATGTCAAGCGCATGCTGGCCTATTCCAGCATCGCCCACGCCGGTTACATCCTGGTCGGCGTCGCCGCCGGGGAGCGGGCCGTCAGCGGTATTCTGTTCTACCTGATGGCCTACGCCTTTATGAACATTGGGGCCTTCGCCGTCATCGCCGTCCTGGAACGGCAGGATGAAGCCGGGTCGCAACTGTCCGACTACACCGGTTTGGCCGCCCGCACGCCCCTCCTGGCCCTGGTGATGGCCTTCTTTATGTTCTCCCTGACCGGGATTCCCCCCTTCGTCGGCTTCTGGGGGAAATTATACGTCTTCCAGGCCGCCGTCGAGGTCAATATGAGTTGGCTGGCCATCGTCGGTATGATTAACAGCGCCATCTCCGCCTTCTACTACCTCGGCGTCGTCGTGCAGATGTATATGCGGACCACCGAGGAGGCCGCCGATTTGCCCCCTGTGCGCCTGGCCATGCCGGTCACCCTGACCCTGGCCCTGGCCGGAATCATCACCCTCCTTTTGGGTGTCTGGCCCACGCCCCTGGTCAACTTAACAGCGCTGGGGATATTTGGTTAGCCCTCATCTTTATGCTAAAATTAATATTGTTACTGCGCTGAAGCAGCCGCAATCTAAAGCCCGTATCATTCTGTGAGCCGGGCTTTAATGTTTATCTGCCCATTCAAGAAAAGGATAAGATATGGCTGAACTCAAAACAGAACTTTTGCGAGATAAGGATACCTGGTCCCTGAAATTGATTGGTCACGTCAATGCCGGTACGTCCCATTTGATGTGGTCTACGGATAGTAGCGCCACGTTATTGAAGCAACTTCTCGAAGCCGACGCGCAGACGTTGGTCATCGACCTGAGCGAGGCCAAATTGGTCGACTCCCACGGCTTGCGCTTGCTCATCGATGCCCAAAGAAAGTTTTCTGCTAAAGACGTGCCGATTGTTCTACGAAACCCCAACGCTCATCTCAGCCGTCTGTTTAGAATTATGCAGTTTGATCGGATTTTCACTGTCGAGTCGAGAGTCTCGTCGTAAGGTAATTACTTTTCATAACGATGTTTTGTTTCAGCAGTTGTTGTGCGGTTGATTTGTGACTTTTTTAACGCTATAATTAAGAGGGATAGGGCCATGGTTGAGAAAAAACCGCCCCCGCAGGTCGATAAATCAGCCTGCTATTTCAGGGGGAAGCCCTCTTAAAGAAGGCTAAATCGCTCTTTTTTAGGCTGTTTCAACAATCTTACACCTAAGTTAGCCCGGCGATTTATCGCGGGGCGGTCTCTGTAGAGACATTCCTTCCACTTTCAATACCAATTTTCAATATCAATATCAATTACAATACGAGGTTCCAGAATGACAACGCCGAAGCTCAAAAAGCTAAAAAGACTGACCCCCAAAAAGCAGAAAGATGACTCTGTCCGTATTCTCTATGTCGAAGATACCGAAGTCATTCGTGATACGATTTCCAGCCTGCTCGAAGCCAACGGGTACACAGTATCGCTGGCGAAAAATGGGCAGGAGGGTATTGCGATGGTTAAGAAATGGAACCCCCACGTCGTCCTGATGGATTTACGGATGCCGGGCATGGATGGCTACCAGGCCATCGAGGCCCTGAAAACCAATATGTATACCAAACATATCCCGGTCATCGTCATTTCGGCCTGGAGCGGCAAAAGTGAACGAACCAAAGCCAAGCTGGCCGGGGCTGATGAATTTTTTGCCAAACCGCCCGATTTAAGCAAGCTCATCAAATCAATTCAACGCCTGGTGACCGAGTCACCTTATTACGATCTGTAACTACCCGCTCAAAATCAGTAGACCGCAATCGCACCCTTCGATACCAACTTCGTCCCTCAGTTTACTCAGGATGCTGCGGACTACTGAAAATAACTGTTTTCCAAAGCCCCACCCATTCGGTCGGGCTTTGCTCTTTTTAAAGTGTTCGTGTCACGAAGTTTTCGCCATCGTTGGGAACACGGATTGGCAGGATGGAACGGATCAAAAATAATCAGTCAAAATCCGTTACATCCTGTGCATCTGTAGAGCCAGACCCTAAAGGTTTTGTCCATAAAGGTTGTTTGAAAGCAGCTTCGTCACCGTAAACAGATCATTTTGTGCCTGATCTATGGAAACCTTTAGGGTCTTGTGCCCCATATTGAGAACTGCTGCAACGTTGAATTCTGATTTGACACAGAACGTTAGTTCGTGCTATAATTGGGAAAGCACAAATGGTCGGAACAAATGACCGGCCAAATTAAGGAGAATTCAATGGCGTTGTCTGAACGACAGAGCAAAATTTTGAGCTTTTTGAGAACCTTTACCCTGGATAATGGCTATCCGCCCACTATTCGGGAAATCGGAGAGGCCGTGGGGATTAGCTCCACCTCCGTGGTCAACTACAATCTGGATGCCCTGCAACGGGCCGGTTTCATCTATCGAGATCGGACGGTGTCTCGGGGTATCCGGCTGGTCGAAGGCTTGGAAGAGCTAACCGGAGCCACAGAGTTGGTCAAGATTCCGCTGCTGGGCCGCATCGCCGCCGGTGCGCCGATTCAGGTCATGGAAGGGGCTTATGACAGTGACACCGACAATATCGAATTGACCCGTGACATTGTCTCCGATGAAGAGGGCGTCTATGCCCTGAAAGTGCAGGGGACCTCGATGATCGACGCCTTCATCAACGATGGCGACATCGTGGTCATGCGCCACGCCGATACCGCCGACAACGGCGATATGGTCGCCGCCTGGCTGGTGGACGAAGAGGAAACGACCCTCAAACGCTTCTACCAGGAAGGCAGCCAGATTCGCCTCCAGCCGGAGAACCAGACGATGGAGCCAATCTATGCCGATGCCAATAACGTCCGGGTTCAAGGTCGGGTCGTGGCGGTCATCCGGCAGTTGCATTAGATTTGTTCAATCGTATCTTCTCAATAATCAGAGGGCAATCCGTTAGCGGATGGGTAACGGATTAACGGATGTTTATTGTGTCCGTACCTATCCGCTAATCTGTTACATATCCGTTGGCAGAATGAGGACGTTACCCTCTCAGGATGCTCCGCTCCTTGCCACGCCGAACAAAAAGAGCAGGATTTTCAGAATTAAAGGATTTTTATCCTATCATTCAGACGATCCTGCTCTTTTTGGATGCAGCAACTCCAAAACTCATCCCCGCCCTGCTGCTCTATTTTGGAGCTTGTTACGTTTCTCCGAATCCCCAAACATAGCGAAAAATACCTAAAACTTTCACTTGACAATAGAACGTGTGTTCTGGTATAATGGCGACATCAACTAGAACGCACGTTCTATTTTTCTTTGGGGCAGGTGAAAGGAGCCAGGGTACCAATGGGCATTAGTACAAAACAAAGCGAGATGCTGGCATTCATCGAAGGATTTATGGAAGAGAACGGCTATCCGCCCACGCTGGAGGAGATTCGGGCCGGTCTGGATATTAGCTCGAAGTCGCTGGTGAACTACCATTTGGAGGCTCTGGAAAAGGCGGGCCATCTGAGCCGCGCCCCCAACACCTCACGGGGCATCCGGCTGGCGAGTGATGGTGACCGGGTGCGGGTTCCCGTTCGGAATGAAAATGGGGTACACCCCAACGGCCCGTCGGTCCCGGAGGCTGAGGAGATGATCGAGCTAACCGGGGATATTGTCCCCAACCGGCGCGATCTCTACGCCTTCAAGGTCAACTGCGACTCGATGCTGGATGCTTTTGTCAACCGGGGCGACATCGTTATTATGCAGCGTCAGAAGCGGGCCAAGAATGGCGAAATGGTCGCCCTGCGGCTGACCGAACAAAAAGAGACGCTGCTCAAACGCTTTTACCGGGAAAATGGGCACGTTCGCCTCCAACCGGCCAACCCCAACACCGCCACCATGATTGTCGATCCCGAATCGGTCGAGATTCAGGGTAAAGTCGTAGCCGTTATTCGGCAGGTTAGTTAGCAATAGGCGTTAGGCAGTTGACCTTGTAGGTTTAAGGAACCTGCAAGGTCTGGCCTGAAACCGACGTTGTCACCACACCTACAAGGTTTCAAAAACCTTGCAGGTGGTGAACTGCATGACGCCTGAGCAAATAGAGTCGTATGGGACACCAACACAGCGGAAGGTACGATGGGGCATGCTTGAACAAAATCGTCCCGTTCATTGGGAAAATCTGGACCAGGAGACGTACCGGCGTCGGGTCTTAGATTACCAAGCGGATCAGATCGAGATGGTGCTGACCAGCCACCGGGTGCATGGCCGGGTGCTGGGGGGGGTGGTGACGCCCCGCTGGATCAGCTATCAAGTCTTGCCCGAAGTGACGACCAAAGTCTCGAAAATCATCGGCCTGTCGGAGGAGTTGGCCCTGCGATTGGGCGCACCCCGCGTGCGGGTCTCCCGAAAAGGGGCGGCGGTGCAGGTGGATGTGCCCCGCGAGGATGCCCAGGTGGTACGGCTCCTCAACCTGTGTCGTCGCCTGAAAGAGATGCCCAAGCAGACCGCGATTTTGGGCCTCGATGAGAGCGGTATCCCGCTGCTGTTGCGCCTGCCCTCGCCCGAAGTGGCCCACGTTTTGGTGGCCGGGACGACCGGCTCCGGCAAGACGGCCCTGGTACGGAGTATGGCCCTCTCCCTGGCCATGCACAACCGCCTGGGGGAGGTGCAGATGCTTTTTATCGACCCCAAACGGAACGGCTTCGATCCCTTCATCGCCTTCGAGGATTTGGGCGGCGGCTTGCCCCATCTGCTACGCCCCCCGGTGCAGGAAATTCACCAGGCCGTCTTTCTGCTCGGCGAGATGGTCGAGGAGATGGTCCGCCGCGACCGGGAGAATATCTCCGAGCCACGGGTGATTATCTTCATCGACGAGCTGGCCGATTTGATGGAGCAGGGGGGCAAGGCCATGGACCGCTTGATGACCCGCCTGACGCAGCGGGGCCGGAGCGCAGGTATTCACCTGATCGCCTGTACCCAGAAACCGCTGGCGGCCAGCATCGGCAGCATCACCCGCAGCAACTTTCCGGTGCGGCTGGTCGGCAGCGTGGCCAGCGCCGATGATGCCAAGATTGCTGCCGGGATTTCCGGCACCGGCGCGGAGAAGCTGCTGGGCCGGGGGGATTTTCTGCTGGTGGCCAAGGGCCACGTCACCCGCTTTCAGGCCGCTTACGTCAACGATCAGGAAATCCGGCAGATTGTGGGGCGCATGAATGTTGGCGGTCGCCGCAGCCGGCGCTGGCTAACGGAGGAGATCGAGGCCGCCCAGGCCGCCACAGGAACCGATGGACGCAACGCGCCGCTGCCCAAATCAAAGCGCCGTCGTGCCCTGGACCTTGTGTTCGGCCATCAATTGCGATTAATCAAGTAAGCTGGGTAACTGCTCAGCCACTATGTCATTTCGAGGCTGAAAGCCGAGAAATCTCCCCAGATGGGTCGTTGTCAACAGCGTTTTGGGCAGATTTCTCGCTCCTTCGTCGCTCGAAATAACATAGGAACCGAATGGTTACATATAGGAGTTACGCAGTTGAGCGACAAACGCATCCTGAGTAGGCGGTAGCCGTAT
>CAZWZZ010000037.1:8780-17575 GCA_964638395.1 uncultured Caldilineaceae bacterium | reverse complement strand
TAATGTACTGATTATAACCTAACTTCGAGTTAGCGCCCAATCCTCAAGCAACGCATCCTCATTATTTGACATTTCTTCTGAGCCTTTCTATAATTGGCTCGAATTCAATCCAAACAATCAATATGGTATGGTCGATAACAATCTTCGCTCAACGCAATCCAACGCTTCTGTTTTCAGCAACCTGAGCCAGTGCCAGGTTTGCTTGTGTTGTTGTGCCCTGTCCGCGTTGGATGACTCGGGGGCGTATCAACGGACCTCATGCCTGTAGCAGGCCCGTGTGAGACCGTTTCAAATGTGACCCTAGCCCATCGAGTCATCGGTGGGCTTTTTTTATCCAAACCAAAATTGCAACCATCTAAGGAGAATAAACAATGAGTGAGTATGCCCATCCTGAAAAATTGGTCAGCACCCAATGGGTGGCCGACAATCTGGACAATGATGACATCCGCATCGTCGAGTCGGACGAGGACGTTTTGTTATACGACACCGGTCATATTCCCGGTGCCATCAAAATCGACTGGGTCGGCGATTTGAATGACCCGGTCGTGCGGGATTATCTGGACAGCGAGGAGTTTGCCCAACTGATGTCGGAAAAAGGCATCAGCCCGGATACGACCGTTGTCTTCTACGGCGACAAAAATAATTGGTGGGCCACCTACGCCCTGTGGGTCTTCCACCTCTTTGGCCACACCAACACCCGCATTATGAACGGCGGGCGCAAGAAATGGCAGGATGAAGGCCGGCCCATGACCAGAGAGGTGCCTACCTATCCGGCCACCGACTACCCTGTACCGACCCGGAACGACAGCCCCATCCGGGCCTTCCGCAGCGAGGTCGAAGCACACATCAAGAAAAATGGAACGCTGGTCGATGTCCGCTCCCCCGGCGAATTCAGCGGCGAGCTGCTCCATATGCCCGACTATCCCCAGGAAGGGGCCTTGCGCGGCGGTCACATCCCCGGCGCGAAAAACATCCCCTGGGCCAAAGCGGCCAATGACGACGGAACCTTCAAGAGCGTTGAAGAGTTAAAATCGCTATACGAAGGCGAAGGCGTCACCGATGACGGCGAAGTGATCGCTTACTGCCGCATCGGCGAGCGGAGCAGCCACACCTGGTTCGTGTTGAAATATCTGTTGGGGTACGGCAACGTCCGCAACTACGACGGCAGTTGGACGGAGTGGGGAAATTCGGTCGGTGTGCCGATAGCCAAGTAAAGCATCACTCGAAATTGATAATAAAGCTTGCGTCATTGCTAACGATCATCTGAAAGTAAAAGCCAGCCCGTTAAAAGGCTGGCTTTTTTGTTGTCATCGGATGCCCAAACAAGCCCCATTTCCCCAAACGAACACAAGATAACCTCATCTCGTCAAAAAACATCCGCTATCGCGGTCTTTTCGCCCCGATGTTCGGGGGGGCCTGGAATGGGTCTCTGAAAGGGTGTACAGCCCTGCCGCAGAGCGGTATGATGGCTGTGATGGCTATGACAACACCTTCAACCCTCTCCCGCCCCCGCCCACCTCTGGTCACGCCCTTTTTTTGGTCGCTGACGCTCCCAAAAAATTCCTTGACCCCATACCATCCTCTTCGAGGAAAGACAGGTATGGGGTCAAGTAAACGGGCGTGTGGAGGTGGGCGGGGGCGGGTTGGTTAGAAATGAGAAATGGAAAGAGAGGAGGGTAGAGGAGAAGAGTAAAAAGTGTGAACAAATGAATGAACAATAAAATGGTTCAAATGTTGTTGGGGGTATCTATGGTGAATGATCGATCCGAACGAAACAAGAAAGTGATGCAGTTCACCTGCGAGTCGTATGGTGTGCGCGAGGATGTCTATGAAGTGCTGCTGTATCACTACCGGTACTTGATCGACGACAAGTTCTTAACCACAGCCACCAAAGAGCAGGGGCGCGTGTCCCGCTTTGCCGTGAGAAAGCAGCGGCTAAAATGGGAGAAACAGGGCTTGATCGGGCGAGCCTACCTGTATTCGCCCGTGGCCTGGATCTGGCCGAGCCAGGAAGCCCTGGATCTGTTTGGGTATCCCTTCAAGGAGCGGAAACCGTCGCTGGATCGGTTGAACCATTACCACGCGGAAAATCTGGTACGGCTGCATATCGAGCAGAAGAACCGAGCAGAGGGTCATCCGATTTTCTGGAAATCGGAGCGACAGATCCGCAAAGAGCAGCCCAAAGAGTCCCACGCGGCAGATGGCGTAGCCATCAGTCAGGATGGCCGGGAAGTAGCCATTGAAGTAGAGCTAACCCAGAAGAATACGGCGAACATTGACAACATTCTGGAACAGTTGGCCGACCGCTATGAGCATATCGTCTATTTTTCGCATCCGAGAGTGTACAACTTTGTCAATCAACGCCTCAAGCGATTGAACCCCCTTGATAAGGTCAAGTTTACCAATGTACCCCTGTCAGTGGTGCCTCATATCAACCTGTAATCCCCGCATTGAACCCCCCGCCATCTGTGGGATAATTTTGTAAAATCGTTACATATCCACGCTATACAACCTGCCCCTCATGCCTGAGAGTTCCGGCATCATTGCCCGCCCCAATCGGTTTCAATGGTATTTGTTGACCGGTCTTGGCTTGTCCCTGTTGGGGGCGATTTTCCATCCGGTGACCGTGATCGTGTCGATGCTGGCCCACTGGTATTGCCGCCGCAATGAGCGACTGAAACTCTTTATGTGGGGCTGTGGCAGTTTCTCCTTGATCTGGTATGCTTATGAGCATCCAATTTATTTCCTGGACCCCTCTCAACGCTCCTCAGACTTTGTCCTGGCCATTCCCTTTGTGACCGGGCTGCTGCAACCGCTAGGGACGTTACACGCCCTGCTGCGTCCCCGCTCGGTGGAGGAGTGGTTTCGAGAAGCGGCCCAGCAGCGGCGCAAAGAGAAGGTCAAGCAGTTGGTGGCCGCCGAGCAGCTTGAGAAGCATCCACCGCCTCGCCAAGCGGGGCTGATTCGCCTGGGCGTGTTTTTGGACGGGGAGCGCTTTCCGCCTCAGAGCGGCATCTGTCTTCAAGAGCAGTGGCTGTGCCTTGATACCCAGGTGCGAGCGGGTCACAGTCTGGCGTTGGGGATGACCCGCAGCGGCAAGACCGAGACCCAGAAACGGTATCTGTTCGAGGCGGCAATGAACAGTCACGCCGATATTTACCTGATCGATGGTAAAGGGGAGGAGAACTTAACCCAATTCTTCCGCACCACCTGTTACGCCTCCGGGCGCGGCAATCCGCCCATCCTGAGACTGGGCGACAAAGTCAGAAGCCACCCCTACAACGGCTTCAACGGCTCGGCTGAGGCTATCTACAATCGCCTGGTGGAGATCACCAAAATGGGCAAAGCCGAAGGGGGCGCTCGCTTTTATGCCCAGATGGATCGCTCGATTCTGCTGCCGGTCTGTAAGAGCGTCCGGTATGGGCCGCCTCGCTCCTTCTTAGAGATCATCCAGCGTATTGATGGGAGTTGGCTGGAGGCGGAGTGTCGCTCCAATCCGGTGGCTCGCAGCGTCCTCAAGGGGGTCAAGGCCGGGGATTTGATTACCCTCAAACGTTCGCTTTACACCTTCTATGAGGAGTTTCGGTATGCCATGCATCCCCAAGGTTTTTCGTTTGACAATTCCCGCTGCGCCATTTTTTCCCTGCCAGCCAGTTCGCAAAAGGACTCCGGCAAACGCTTCTTGGACTTTCTGATTGAGGATTTCAAGGATTTCACCCTCCGCAAAGACCCCCAGCGTCACGTGATCCTGATGGTTGATGAACTCAACGCGCTGGGCAGCGATAATATGGCCGATCTCTTGAAACAGTGCCAGTCAAAGAACACGACCGTCTTCATCTCGGTCCAGGATACCGCCTCGTTGGGGAAAGAGGCTCAAATCCAGGACTTGCTGGCTAACATCGATGTCTACTATCTGCTCCAGAGCAATTTTCCTGAGCTGATTGCCTCGATTGCCGGGACCGAGGACAGTGTCGAACCAACCATCCAGTATGATGCGGGTGAGGCGACCGGACTGGGGTCGATCCGCAAGCAAGACCAATTCCGGGTCCATCCCAACGATGTCCGGGAGTTGACGACCGGCGAAGCCTTTGTCATCCAGGGTAACAAAGCGGCCCGGATCAAGGTAGCCAGAGTTAAAGAGACAGAGATGCCGGTCGAGGCTCTGCCGGTGGAGGACATCCCGGCGTTAATCGAGCCGCCATTTAGACAGACGCCACGGGCGAGAGTGCCACTGACATCCCGGCCTAAACCGGTGGCTAAAGCCTCTGCCAAGTCCAAAAAGACTCCGGGTAAGAAGCCAGTAACAAAGAAACCGGTCAGGCGATCCGTGCCCAAAAAGCCGTTGCCGTTGTCGATTTAATTGACCAGAAACGACCGAATTTTATCAAGCGGACTATTCTTGAGAAATCTTCAAGGAAACAGGGCACTCATCCTCTGAATTTTGAATAACAAAAGGTGCTTCATCAAACCAATCTTGATAGATTTCCTTGTATTTGCCATCCTCTTTTAACTTTTGCAGAGTGCAATTTACCAAAGTTTGAAATTCTGTGTCGCCTTCAGGGACACCCAAACCATAGGGTTCATCCGTAAACTTACTATCCAAAACGGCCAAATCGTCGTGGTCCTCAGCAATGGCGGAAAGAGCGCCTCGGTCAGAGGTAAAAGCGGCTATTTTGTTGTCAGCAAGATCGGCGATAATCTGTGATGTTTCCACGTACTCTTTGACCTCAATATCAAGCCCTTCCTGTTCAATAATCTCGTTGAGATTCTCAAGAGAAGTCGAGCCTTTGAGAGCTGCTACGATTTCACCTTCTAAATCAGATAGTTCCTTAACAAGGCCAAGGTCTGTACGATACAACACACTCTGTCCATCTAAAAAGTAGATGTCGCTAAAGTCTATCAACTCATCCCGTATTGGGTTCTTGGTCATTGTCGCAGCTAGAATATCAACTTCCCTGGCCAGGAGCTTATCAATGCGATCAGCCGAAGTCACCTTCTCAAATCTAATTTCAACACCCCATTCTTCAGCCATAGCTCGCATCAATTCAACGTCGAAGCCGGTCAATTGCTCCTGATCGTCAATGAAGCCAAAAGGCTTGAGATCATTCTTGACTCCCGCTACCAACACATTGCCGCGCATACGGATTAGCTCAATTTGAGAAGTAATAGAACGTGTCGTTGTAAACGGTAGATAATTGGCTTCTCCTGGTATAATTTGAATAGGGTAGGGTGGACGGCCACTTAACCAATCTTTTTTATCGGTGTCGAAAAACCATTTGGTATACAATGCATCGTAGGTTCCATCCTTTTTCATGTCTTGTAAAGTAGCATTAACTAACTCGCGAAATTTGGAGTCGCCCTCTAACACGCCCAGAGCATAAGGCTCTTCTGTAAAGACCTCCTCAATAACAATCAATTCTCTGTTAACGTCGTTTGAGCTACCGTTATCATCATGCTTCTGCTTTAACTGTAAGAGAAATGATCTATCACTAGTGAACCCGTAGACAACGTCTTCCAGTAACCACTGAAAAGCCTCATCCACTTCTTGATAGGGAAGAATAATAAGGCAAAGTTCCCGTTTTTTATTCTCCGTTTCTATATTCTCCAGAGAAGTTGAACCCTGTAAAGCAGCAATGGCCTTTTCTTCTTCATCTTTGCACGAGTTAAGGTCATTTAATCTGATTTCTTTGTTTTCATCATTCTCCAAGTTGGGATAAAGGAGTATACTTTGTCCATCCAAAAAATAAGTTTGGCTGAAATCAATGACTTTATCCCGCTCTTCATTCTCAACATGGGTCATTGAAGCGGCTATTAGATCTATCTCACCAGCTAATAGTAGATCTATGCGATCTTCCGAAGTAACCTTCTTAAATGTGACTTTATCTTCGCCTCCCAGCCAGCGCCGGGCAAAATCTTTGACAATATCGACATCAAATCCTTCAAAGCTCTCTTGAGCTTCGGCCTCATCACATAAGCCAAAAGGTGGAAAGTCACATTTGACGCCGACTATTAGGTAGCCTCGCTCAAGAATACGGTCGATGGTGATCGAAGCCACCGTTGTCGTGGCGGTAACCGTTGCTGTCGGTGTTACTTGAGAGACTGATGTGGACGCCTCTGTGTTAGCCGGCATTTCTGGAAACGAAATGTAGAAAGACATAGCGAAAAATAACACAATTAGGCTCACGATAACGATTATCTTGTAGTAAGATTTTGAAGACATATTTCCTCCTCACTGCTTTATTTTTTTATCTTGTGATGGCATCCGAGGCACACCGAAACCCAACATCAAAATGGGGAGTGTCTGGTTTAGCCTTGTAGTCAGGTGTATCCTCGTCAGTAATTCTATCTTTACCAAAGCTTCCGCCTTTGATGACTTTGCTGACCTGATCAGCATCTTCATCAACCCATTCCCGGACATTACTGAACAAATCGAATACCCCACTAGGGGTCTTATCATTTTCGTTACTTTTTACTCGTTCTGTATCTTTTCCTTTCCAAGAGACTAACCCCAGACTGGCAGTGGCCCGGTCCCATTCAGCGCCGGTGGGTAGACGCTTACCGACAAACTCACAGTAAGCATTGGCCTGATCCCAGGTCACCTGGATTACAGGGTAATCGTCAAAATCGGCGTAGTAATTCGGTTCCGTCTGTGATCGCTTCAGGTCTGGATCCGAGCAATCACTACTGGCTACACATTCCCGATAATCGGCAACAGTTACTTCAGTCTCATCCAGACAAAAATCAGGTCCCGCAATAGCATCCTCAGAAATGAAGGCAACCATATCTTTTCCGCAGGGAGGGAGGGCGCCAAACCGATGACGATACAGAGTATTATAGGTGTCATCGTCTTTCATCTCTTGGAGGGTAAAATTGACCAAATCACGAAAAGCTGAAGCACCTCTAGGTAGGCCCAAGCCATAACGTTCTTCACTTAGCAAGCCACCTACAACTTTCAGCTCACAATTATCTTGCTGCTTTCGATCTTCTTCTTGCCATTCCCACAGAACCACTCTATCTGAAGTAAAAACATCAACCTGGCCCTCTTGTAGCGCTTGCACAGCTTCGGGAACTGTTTGATAAGGTTGAAGTTTGATTTGTATCTCTATTTTTTCTGCCTCATTTTCAATATTTTCAAGTGAGGTAGAGCCTTGCAGAGCAGCAACCTTCTTGCCGTTTAAATCCGTAATATCATCTATACCGGATTCACCATCACAGACTAACAGGCTCTGACCATCTAAAAAATAAGTCTGGCTAAAATCGATCCTTCTCGCTCGATCTTCGGTGTAAGTCATTGATGCAGCTATCAAATCCACTTCGCCAGCAACCAACACAGGAATACGGTCGTTTGAAGTGACAGGGATCAATTCAATCGCTTTTTCATCCCCTAGCCAGCGCTGGGCAAACTCTTTGACAATATCAATATCAAAACCGGTCCATTCACCCTGGTCATTTATAAAACCAAATGGGCGGAAATCTTGTTTGACGCCAGCAATCAGCCTGCCTCGCTGGCGAATCTCATCGGGGAGGAGTGAGGCCAGTATCATTGGATATTTGTCTGGGTCTTGCCCAAATGCTCGGTATAATTGTTCATTATCTTTGATCTTTGCCCATATCCATTCTTGCCGATCATCATCTAATGTCAGTGCCTTTTGAAAATCTGATAGAGATGGGTCTATCTGTTCCAGAGCAGCGTAGGCTAAACCCCGATCAATGTAGATTTCCGGATTGGGAAGATAATTGTCGTTTATACCGATGGATAAAGTGTAAGCATCAATAGCTGATTGATACTTAGTCTGATCATATGCCACTCGACCTTCATGCCATTGATCAAGTTTAGTAGCTAGAGTTTCATTATCAACTCGATCCGCAGCTCTAGCCATTGCTTCCAATAAGGCGTTATCATGATCGTTGTTCTCTAAGGTAATATAAAGGTTTTTTATAACAGTATTTAACTCATCCTTTTGAGTATCTATCGCAAACAGATCTAACTGCTCTGTTGGAGTAAGTTGATCAAAAAGTTGTTGCCCCTGAGCTTGGTAACTCTCAAGTTCAAACAAAGTTGCCAAGCTAGACAAGTGTATTTGGGGGTTATTTGCCTCTTGAAAATTAGCAATGGCTCTCTCTACGCGAATCACAGGATTTTGATATTGTTGGTAGATAAAATACCCCAGTATACCGATGAGAAACATAACCAGTAGCGTTAGACCAATAATAACGCGACGACTCGAATCCACTGAAATGTTGTCTACAATCCAATCTTTGTTAAAAACAGCGCGATAGATATTATTTTTTACAACTAAAGTGCCTGTTTCTTGATCAATTCGTACCAAACCTAATCGTTTGATTAGACGATCTTGATTAATTGAATTACGATCTTCTAGGATCTTTTTTTTGTTCTCATATACTTGACGATAAAGTTTTAGTAACTTCTGTTGTTCCTTTTCTCCTATTTCCTGTTCAATTGTATCGATATAATGATTTACAGTTAATATATTTATGTCATCATGTCGATCTGCTTTTTTAGAAAGGAACTTCTCACAGACCAATTCATCTACCTGATTGGCTGTACAACAGCCCTCTTCTTTTTCGACGACCGCTTGGGTAAGGGTCTGAGTAAGATAAGGGTGCCCAGAAGTCCAATCATAAATTCTATCCAGAACAATATCTTCCTGTCCTGGGCAAACCTCTTGCAATGTTTTCCGGAAAACTCGTTTGACTCCTTCTCGTTCAAGCTCAGATAATTCAATAGGGTAAGCGACATTGAAAGTCGTTCGTTTGGGTGATTTGATGAGATC
>CAZWZZ010000037.1:8227-8770 GCA_964638395.1 uncultured Caldilineaceae bacterium | reverse complement strand
CACCACATTAAACCTCACTAAAATTAAAAGTCTAAGCGACACAGAATCTCCTTCTTTTTCGTGCACTCACTAGATCAGTAAGGTTAATGCCACCCACGATAACAATGGTCAGACGTTCGAGCTGAGGCATCTTAGAACGAGACTCACGCACGGCTCGTAGTCCTGCAAAAAAGTCATCAGCGAAACTGAACTTTGACATCTCTTCGATTTCGTCGATAAAAATAATAACTCGTTCCTGACCAACCTCGGTCAATATTACCTCATGTAAAAAGTTTATAAAGCGTTGTATGTAGCCTAAGTGTGAAGGACAACTTTGCCACCAAGTATCCAGATCTACAGAAAGTTCAAGTTCCTTCGTACACTCTGATAACAGCGTGTAATACCATTCCTCAGCTTTCAAGTCACTTTCAAAACCATTCAAAGTAATATAAATCGAGCGAGTTTCAGTGTCTTTTAACCTGTCAATAGTCCTATTGATCAGACTAGTCTTACCCATCTGGCGACACGTCAGGACATAGCAAAATTGACCGGCCTGTATCCGCC
>CAZWZZ010000037.1:0-8217 GCA_964638395.1 uncultured Caldilineaceae bacterium | reverse complement strand
CGCCGGAACAATTCATCATCTGCCGGTCTTTTTACATATAGTTGAAATTTAGATCTTGTTAATGACCCGCGAGTCTCAAAAAAATTTTTTGTGTCCATCCTAATTTATCCAGAAAGTAGTTTTTATACAGATCACATCTACAGAGATATCCGCCATCACTGTTCGGTTTAACCAGACCAACCTGAATTAAAATATAAAGTACTTCATCATCCGAACAATCTTGAGTCTTAATGATCTCTATAAGACCTTTTCTTAAATTGCTTTTGTTACGCAATAAGTTACGGTAGTACCATAAATGATCCTTGAAATGGCCATGATCTTTAGCGGCATTGGCAACAAGATCAGACCAGGTTAAATCTTCTTCATCCCGAAGCAAATGTAAGGCCATCCGTGTTAAGAAAGGATGACCACCAAACAAATTCATAAATTCGTAAAACTCTTTATTTGACAAAGGGCTATGATAGAGTTGATTAAGATAGCGTACTTGGTCTTCTCGGAAATCACTCGTTGTTATTGGAGTAGCAACATTGATAAAAGGGGATTGAGCGAGACTTTTGATCAGAAATCTGGCCTCAGTAGATAATACCAAAATGAAGTTAAACCTCCTCCATATATCAGTTCGTTTTCCTTTTTCTGACCATCTCCGAAAAAGACCCAAAATATCTTCTGCAAAATCGGTTGGTATCAAGATGTCTCCTTCATCGATTGCCAACAGAATACGATTGTCTTTAGTCAAAATATACTCTTCCATCAATTCCATAAAAGCACTAGATTTTGATGTCAATTTTGTTTTTTGATGCCATAAACTATCTATTTCTTCCGTCAGATGCCCCCTAATTTTTCTAATCAACTCCCTGAAAAGATAGTATAAGAATTTTTCAAGTGAGCTTCTCCACTCTTTTTCTAAACCTTGTAAGGATAGATAAACAACTGTTATTCTCCCTTGTTTTCTGGCAAATTCTGTGCCTCTGGCAAGTAAGGAAGTCTTTCCTGTTTGGCGCATCCCTTGAATTAAGGTCGTTGTACCCCAACCCATTATTTGTTGCTGGAGTTTATCATCAATTTTTTCGCGCTTGATGTAAAACGGACTATTCAGTTCAACTGCTCCCATGGGCGTCTCAAAGTATGTTGTGTCAAATACTTCTGTAGGTTCACCAACAAGCTCTGAAAAACCGGCATACGTGTAAAAGTCGTTCAGTTCCGTCTCACTATGAAACCCGCCCCTCTTATTAAGCTCCTCTCCTAATCTTTTTGTCTCTTCGCTGGTTTGAGGTGCTTTCCTCTTTTCATACCAAAATCTCAGAGAAACTGGCTGCTCCGGATTGATTGCAATGCTTATGTCATCAATCACAAAGTCTATGGGTTTGTCTGTCTCCACAGATATCCGCTTAATAGCTTTTCTTAATAGCGATCCGAATTTTTTTTCTTTGCCATTCATGCCGTAGGTTCCTCCTCCATTCACTTTTATGTTCAAAATAACTTATAGAAGTGACCAGGTGGAACTGTTTTGATGTATCTCATAATATCACACACCCGGTCGGAAATGTTGGACTCTAGTCTAAGATTTTGATGCCTCTCACACTAAAAAACTGGACTCAGGGAAGCTAATTGGTTTTGACCAAACTCTTATAAATGGACTCATAATTTGATAAATTAAGAAGCACAAAGTTATAGGGTGAACCAATTTATCCTCTATACCAAAAACCCATCGAATATTAAAGGAAATACCAATGTTATTGACTGAGTCTGAAATACCACAAAATCAAGCTAGTACAGCACGGCGGAAATCCTTCCATAATTTCTTTGCTCTAGCCAAGTCGGTGACTTGGCGACCCGCTTGGATCAAGACCGCATGTCTTGGATTTTCTGTGAGCGAATTAACTACTGCAAAACTTATGCCAAGCTGCACTAGGGCCAACATAGGCCCAATTTCTACGGCAGAAACGGTTGGAAATGCCTACCGTTTAAGCAAATTCTTAATAGAAAGGAGAAGTCCGAAATGTTTGTCTATCCTATCGTTACCGCCTCCGACGGCAGCGGGGCTGGCGGCGGTTGCTAAAATGAGTTATGTATATGATCTGCCGCCGCCAGGCGAGCTAAGAGCCGGTGGATGGATGATTTCTTCCTATGTCATTCTGGTCGAGGGGAGGAATCGAGACTATTTCTTGAGACCCGAAGAGTTTCCAAAATTCTTCGGGTCTATTAATTGGTCACAGTCGAGATTTCTCATTTCGCTCAAGATGATATGGTCAGGCAGACGATCACGATAGGTTGCTAAACGTGAGCGTAGATAATTATCTTGTGCTTTTAGCTCACCGGTGCTGAGTAGATATTCCACAAACTTTATATAACCGGCAGCCCGCTCATAATTCTGGGTAGCCAATTCACATTCAATCAGATACATCGAGGTACTGACCTCACCTGGTTTATGTTGGAGATCACAACAGATTACGAAGGATGTCTCTAAGTATGATCTGGCTTCTTCCCATTTTTGTTGTCGAAGATAGGTTACGCCCAGTTGTCGCCAGGCGCGAGCCAATTCCATTTGATTTGAAAACTGCCGAAAAATATCTTTTGCTTGAATCAAAGAGGCTTCGGTTTCAACCCAATCTTCCTTTAGAAGATAGACTAAACCCAGATTCAAGAAGATTTCACCCAAATAGGTTATTTCACCGGTTATTTGGGTTTGGTGATGCGCTTTTTCTAGGTAATCTAGAGCTTGCTCAGGCTGCTCCAAGTCGAGGTTCAGTAACCCCAAATTAATGAGACCATATATCAAGCCGTGTTGATCATCGATCTGCTGCCAGATAGAACAGGCCTGTTCGAGACATTGTTCAGCTTGCTCCCAGCGATGCTGACGAATGTAGAGCAGCCCTAGATGATTCTCAGTGTGGGCACGCCCATGCGCATTGCCCAACCGCTCAAAGATAGACAGCGCGTGACAACACATCACCTCGGCCCGACACCAATGACCCTGTTCCAGATAAAGATAACCCAGATTTGATAAAGCCCGCCCTTCGGTATTCTCATCCTCTAGCCGTCGAGCCAGACGTATTGTTTGTCGATAATGCTTGACAGCCCGCCTAAATTGGCTTTGACGCTGAGACAACCGGGCCAGCCAGAGCGACAGGACCATAATATTCCCTGGCTCGTCCATACGCTCGGCAGAGGTTACCGCTTGTTCCAAAACCCAAGACCATGTTTCCCAATGCCCACGTTTCTCCATATAGGGGGTGAGACGTTGGATTAAGTTGTAAACCGTTGACCACGCTTCCTCTAGACTAAGAGCAAAGGTAACGGCTCGAACGAGACCCTCCCGTTCCTGATCCAAAGTCGCCAGATCCATAGATTTAACTGCTTCCGACTCGTGCCAATATTGCAAATTGACCAGAATGGATTGGCGAAAAAAATCAGCGCAATGTTGAGGGTCAGTTAAAGATGTTAGGTCCATCCAGCAACCTCGGTCAATATAAATGTCTCGGTTAAGCGATGAATACGATAACGGCGTTGATCAATATTGCCGCTCACTTCCAGTAAGGAGAAAGTGACCAACTGTTGTATTGCTTGATTTAATTCAGCCACATCCAATTTGCTCACCTCGGCTAGTTGATCAAATGTCCCATTCTGAACAACGGGCATCACCAATAGCGCCTTGCGGCTGGCCGGATTTAAGGCTTGCCAGGCTTGCCAGTAAATGTACTTGTACAACTCCTCTATGGTGCTGCCTCGCGCTTCCTTCAAACTTTCAAGGACTTGAGACAACGGTAAAGCGCACATCTGACCCACGATAAGCTTTAAGGCTAGGGGATTACCTCCGGCTACTTCATAGATACTCTCTAGTTGGGCAGAGGAGGCATCGGCCAACGCCGCCAGGCGACGTATTTTGGCCTCGTGTCTAAGCAGGGTGATTGTGTCGGTCAGGCTTAATTCTTTGACACTAAAGCAAGATACTTCCGAGTAGGTTTGTCTTAAGCCATAACGGCTGGTTATCAAAAACTTACTGGGATTAGATGATTTGATTAGGGTTGGCAAAAGTTCCTGATAATCAACAACCGTTTCCAGATTGTCGATGACAACCAAATATGGATGCTTTTTGAGCAATTGGGTTAAACTGGCTCTCTTTTCCGGGGGTGGGCGAGAGCGTGGTGTTGCGGGTTCCAGTTGCTCTAGGAGACTATCGGTTAAGGTGTCGATATCGAGAGCGGGGCGATTAGTTGGTCGTGAACCGATGCCGGGCAAAAAATCTTGCTGTTTAGCGCTGACCCAAGCCAAATCGTGAAAGCGGCTGGTTAAGCTGATTTCACGGACCAGGGCATTGCCTAAGGCTGTTTTACCAATGCCCCCCAATCCTTCAATAGAAACCAACCAAGATGCCTCTGGAGAAAGAACCAGTTCCAGCAAGCTGTTCATTGCCTCATCAACACCGATGAGTTGAGTATGAGGGGGAAGGTCTAACTGATTTTCCAGGGTGTTCAGACGCTCATCTCTGGCTTGACGCTCCATATCCTGCACGATGCCAGCTAAACGGTCAATGGCCTGACTCTGTTTTTTACTAATCGTAACGTCGGCCATACTGAGATGATTGGCGACCGTATGGATCGTTTTCTTATCCCGAAAACGCATACGGAGTATGCCTGCCTCTTCAGCACCGTATTCAACTTCTAAGACTTCGACAGCCTGCTCCAGAATCTGATTGCTTATCTGACCTGGATTGTCCGTCCCCGTACTGAGGGCTTTTTGAAAAAGATAGAGGTACTCTAGCGGACTGGTATCATTATTGGTCTTGTTCCAAAGCCTTAGCGCCTCATAAATATCCCCCCGAAGTTTTGATGAGGAGATAGCGTTCCACCGAATTCCATTTTCCATCGTCTCTTCTCCGCGTTTTAACATTAAGAATACTATAGATATTTAATGAAGGCAATACATGGGATAGAAACAAGACAGACTCGATATAGAATCGGTATAAAGTCGGTATAAGCCTTGAATGTTAATTGAAAGAGTAGATAGGGATTGTTTCGGTCAGGGATAACTATTTTGATATAGACTGTTAAACAAATCCGATTGATAGAGTAGGTTTGGCAGAGTCAAGTTCAAATCACCAAGTATTGCAGAGCCGACCAATTAATCACCGGAATTTATACAAAAAGCTCATCACAACTAACCAAGAAAGATGAACTAAATCGTTATGGGAGGAAGAATGTTCAACGTATTCGATGCGTTCAAAAGAAATCATCTGACCTTGCAACTGACCGTAGATCGCCCCGACAAACTCTATTATCCGGGCGACACAGTGCGGGCAGAGGTGTTGATCGAGGGCAAGCGGGATCTGAAGATTCAGCGAGGGCGGGTCGCCTTGTTCTACGTGGAGGAATATCAGTATCGCTATGATGATAGTGACAACGATGAACAGACAAGTTGGGAGACCAACGAACAATGTATCGATCAGCAAGTGATTATCCAGGAAGGGGTCATTCCCGGCGATGCTCGCCAAACTTATAAATTTATTACCACGCTCCCGGACGATACTTACCCGACCTGTGAAGGTGGCAAACTGGCCAAGGCCAAATGGCTGGTCAAGGTGACGCTTGGTCGTAAATTGGCCCTGAATTACAACGTTGAGCAAGAGATCAACGTCGCTGTTTCACCCTCTGCACAAGTCAATAATGCTGGCGTGTTTGGCGCTTCAAACAAACCTGACGACGTCGAGTTGGCCTTCGAACTGCCCGGTAAAGAGTGGGTTGCCGGAGAAACTATTGAGGGACAGTTGCGCGTCTCGCCTAAGAAGGCGTTCAAGGCTAAAGGTGTGCGGGTTGAATTAGTCCGGCGAGAGTATGTGGCCCACAAAAAGGGCAACGAGTATGTGACGACGACGGCTCAGGTGAAAGTGGCCAAAAACATTGAGTTTCAGCCCGATCAAAATTTGACCTATCCCTTCGATTTGACGATTCCTGCCTCTAGCCCACCCACCAAAGGCACACGTCACAGTTCGATGACGTGGAAGCTAAAAGGGATCGTGGGACGAGGGTTGCTCCGCTCAGACGCCCAAGTTGAGGAAGGGGTCTTTGTCTACACGGGACGCGGTAGTTAATGACCAAAAATCCGGTCGCAACATTTTCGCACTGCAAGCCTGCTCCTTCCATAAAAAGGCAGGGAACCCGGTCGGCCATAACGTGGCGCTGACAAAGGTGCAGAGCTTAAGCCGACGGCTGGGGATTGATTTAGACGCGGGGTAAGTCGTGGCCGGGAACCGGTCGGCCAATGGTAAGCAAATCTTCAGCAGCCGACCAGTGACCCGATCACGTTTTTAGCGTAAGGTCACATCAAATTAGCCAAAAAAGGAGGCAACAGCATGAACAAATGGAATCCACTTATTGCCCTAATGCAGATGGTCGGCGGGGGATGGGGCATCATCCAGGCCATCAACGTCCTGGGCAGCGAGATGCCGCCGAGCGTCTTCACCCAACTGCTCATCGGCGGGGTGATGGGGCTGTATGCCTTGCATATCTTCGCCGGAATCTTGCTGTGGCAGCAGCAGCCGCTGGGCTTGAGGCTATCCACGATCCTGCAAGCTCTGCAAATTCCCTATATCAGCCTGGCGACGCTGTCCTACCGCCTTGTCGCCCCGGTGGGGGTGATGCTGTTCATCAAATCGGGCCAGACCACGCCCATTGCCCTCTATCCCGACTTCGACTATTTCTTTCCAAGCGGCTGGCAATTCGATCTGTGGCCGCACGGAGAGGGATTTTTCCTGGGCGTCAACCTCGTCGCCCTGGTCATCTTCTGGTATCTACGTCGCCAGCAAGTCCAGTTACCCCCCCAGCCACCACTGGCGCAACCGCAGGAGGTGACTAGCGAGATTGAAAGAAACGTGGCTCTATGAGCTTTTGTGCCGTAGCGACCGCATCCCAATGCGGGAGCGGGCATAAGGATGCCCTCACCACAAAAAATCTCAGAGAACCAGAAAATTGTCATCAAATCAGAGGATTTAGTCAGATTGGATAGGAGGCAGCGATGATGATCGACAACCCAACCCTTTATCAAATAGGCCAGACGCATTTGGCTCAAGGTCGCTATGCTGCGGCTGAGCGGCACTTCCTGGCGGCGCTGGCGGGGTATCGCGCCGAGGGCGACCTCGTCGGTGAGGGCAACGCCCGCAACGGGTTGGGCTGGGTTTACTTCCGCCAGAGACGGATGATCGATGCTTGGGCTGAATTTTGGCAGGGCTTAACCTGCCACCAGGCGGCGGATTACGACCCCGGTGAGGCCGACAGTCTGACCGGGCTGGGCCTGGTGTTGTATTACCAGGGCCACATTAGCGAGGCAATGGAAACCTTTAGTTGAAGACGAAAGGGGTGATTAAAAACTTCCTTTAATCACCCCCCACTATTCCCAAACAGATTCTTTAGACAGAAAGCGGAGGACATCAATGTTCACGAGACGTACCAGCAAGCGATTGCAGCAAGCGTTAAGTATTTTACTCGTTATTGTTATGTTGGGCCAATCGGCGCTGCCCGTTTTGGCCGACAGTCTGAACCACAATCACCCCGTTCATTTGCCGTTGGCGACCGGCGGCGAGGATGAGGGCGAAGATGAAGAGGCTGAGGGCGAAGATGAAGACAACCCGCCGCCTGAGTCCGAAGGGCTGGGCGGCGATTACAATGTGTATCTGCCGCTTATCGCCACTAATGGGGACGGCGTTGAAGAAGATCCGGTGACGGGCCAGGCCCTGACCTGTTCCATCGACTCCGGCCCACCGCCGTCCTTTGAAATCCTGGCCTCCAATGTAGGCACGACCTTGGGCCAGTTCGATGTCAATGAGACGGGAGAAGCGACCTATAAAGTGGATATTGCCACCCCACCGGGAACGGGGGGGCTAACGCCCGATGTGTCGCTGGTTTACGGCAGCCGCTCCGGGAGTAGCCTGGTCGGTCAGGGTTGGTCGCTGGCCGGGCTATCTAAAGTGAGCCGCTGTCCAACTACCCAGGCCCAACACGGCTTTATCGACGGCGTCGATTTTGATGATAACGACCAGTTCTGTCTGGATGGGCAGTTGCTCGTAGCTGTTGAGGGTCCCTACGGGGTGGATGGAACCGTCTATCACACCGAAAATGAGACCTTTGCCAAGATCGTTTCCTACGGCGCTGCCGGCAGCGGCCCGGAGCGTTTTCAGGTGCAGACCAAATCCGGTCTGACTATGGAGTACGTCTTTACCGAGGA
>CAZWZZ010000036.1:0-17708 GCA_964638395.1 uncultured Caldilineaceae bacterium | reverse complement strand
CTTATGACGGCATGGTGTTAGACCCGACCCGCCACCGCATCCTGTACGGCTACCTCAACCGGGTCTACTGGCCCATCAGCTACGCCAATATGCGGCGCATGGCCGATTTTCAGAACCGGGTCTTCAAGATGTGGGCCGCCGACAACCGGGTGGAGGTCATCGACGTGGCCGGCTCGATGCCCCGCCAGCCCGACCTGTATGGCGACGCCATCCACAACACCCAATTGGGCGTCCGCATCCGGGCCTGGCTCAACTTCGAGGCCCTCCTCCCCCGCCTCAAACAGGAGATCGAGCGTGGCAGCCTGCCCCGCCCCGATCAGGAGTTTATCGAGGAGCATCCTTATCTGACCGATGACTATACCATCAGAGATTTGACGAAGCCGGCGACGCAGCAGTAAAAGCAAGGTGAGCTGGCGCCAAGCTCTGCCGCTGGCCTTGATAATACGAAGAAACGCTGGCCGATGCGCCTCGTTCCGGGGCGGCTGAACCAACGATTCGGAGCCACCCCGCACCCTCGATACGGTTTCGCTACGCTCACCTACTCGGGATGCTACGAACTTAATAACATTGGAATGTAACCGGGTTGGCTCGACCGCCGTTTTGCGAGTACAATAGGCTTGACTGTCAATCTGTAGCGGAAGGAGACAAACCAATGCTGACGATCAACGACACGGCCCTGCTGGTTATCGACGTACAGGGGCGGCTGGCGCAGGTGATGCACGACAAAGAAACGCTCTTTGCCAATGTGGAGCGGATGATTCGGGGGGCGAAGGTGTTGGAGTTGCCGGTGCTGTGGACGGAGCAGGTGCCGGACAAGTTGGGGCCAACGCTGCCGGAATTTGCCAACCTGCTGTCGGATGTCAGCCAGCCGGTCAGCAAGGCCAGCTTTAGCTGCTGTGGGGTGCAGCCCTTCAGGCAGGCCCTCACAGCCTCGGAGCGCCGCCAGGTGTTGGTGACCGGTATCGAGGCTCACGTCTGCGTTTATCAAACGGTAATAGATTTGCTCGAACAGGAGTACGAGGTGCAACTGGTGGCGGACGCTGTTTCCTCGCGGACGCCGGAGAATAAGGCCATCGCTCTGGAGCGAATGAAAGAAGCCGGGGCGACGCTGACCAGCACCGAAATGGCCCTGTTCGAGCTACTGCGGGTGGCCGAGGGGGATAAATTCCGAACGATTAGCAAGTTGGTCAAGTAAATACATTTTTTACCAGACTAAAAAATACCCGACTCAAAGTACTCGCCGCGCCCTTCGATACGCCTGCGCGATGCTTCGGCTACTCAGGACGCTGCTCCTATTTCTTGTCGCGGGCATAAACCTGGTAGCCACTCGACAGAGGTACTACTCGTTCCGGCCGCCATAGCGCCGTTCACGCTGGCTGAAGGTCAACAGGGCTTTGTAATATTCATCCTTGTCGAAATCGGGCCAATAGGTGGGGGTGATGTAATACTCGGCGTAGGCGGCTTGCCAGATGAGGAAGTTACTGGTCCGAAATTCGCCGCTGGTGCGGATAATAAGGTCGGGGTCCGGGCAATTCCCGGTATACATATAACGGCTGAGCAGCTCTTCGGTGACGTCCTCCGGCTGCACGTGGTCTGCCATCATTCTTTTGACGGCGTGGACGATTTCTGAGCGACCGCCATAATTAAAGGCCACGTTAAGAATGAGACGGTCGTTGTCCTTAGTCATATCGATAGCATACAGCACCTTATCCCGAATGGCCGGGCGAAGACGCTCCAGTTGGCCGATGTGGCGCAGTTGAACGCCGTTTTTATTCAACTCGGCCAGCTCCTTGTCGATGACGTCCTCCAGAATCTTCATCAGCCCCATCACTTCCAGCGGCGGACGCTTCCAATTCTCGGTCGAAAAAGCGTAAATGGTCAACATCTTGACCCCGAACTCGACGGAACTTTCCAACGTGCGCCGCAAATTCTCCGTACCCGCTTTGTGCCCCTGAAAACGAGTCTTACCCTGTGATTTGGCCCAGCGCCCGTTACCATCCATAATAATGCCAACGTGGTAGGGCGGGTTCTCCAGAGGGGGGTATGCTTCCTCAGTAGCTATCTTATCGTCAATGAAGTCTGCGTTCTTTGTCATGTCAACCATAGGTTCCCCCTAATATGTGCGTTCGATCAGAAAATTGGCAATTGTTTTCAAAGCGTGCTGGGCCTCATTATCAAGATTAACGTCGTGCAGCCCCTTGAAGGCCTCCTCTTGATAATGGTTGGCCATCTTCTGAGCATAATCATATGCCCCGACCTGGGTCAAGCTATCCCGGACAAACTCAATCTGCTCCTCCGTCGAGAGCGGGTCGGACGTGGCGTAATACTCACGCAGTTGGGCCTGACGCTCGCCCGTAGTTTCGGCCAACATATAGATAATCGGCAGCGTCTTTTTTTTGCGATAGAGATCGTTGGCCACCGATTTACCGGTTTCCGCCGAGTCGCCCCAAATACCGAGTATATCATCCCGGATTTGGAAGGCGATGCCGATGTTACGGGCGAAGTTATAGTAATTCTGGAGGATGGCCGGATCATCCGTGCCGAGTCTAGCTCCGGCCAGAATAGCCGCTTCCAACAGGGCCCCTGTTTTTTTATAAACCATGTCGATGTACATTTCGGTCGAAACCTCGGCCACCGTTTCAAAGCGCAAATCCAAATCCTGGCCCTCGGTCAGGGCGATACAGGCCTCGTTCAGCAGACGGAACACGGCAAAGAGCCGCTCCGGGGAAAATTGTTTAGCATCCAGGGTATAGATAGTCTTGTAAGCCAATGAATAGAGATGATCGCCGACGTTGATGACCAACGGCTTGCCCCAGATCGTCCAGGCCGTGGGCCGGCCCCGCCGCTCTATATCATTATCTTCGATGTCATCATGCAACAGGCTAAAGTTGTGGATGATCTCGATGGCTGCGGCAGCCGGCAAGGCCGCCCGGTGGCTACCCGTCAGCGCTTCATACGTTAACAGGCACATTACCGGGCGCACCATTTTGCCCCGATCAGAGGTGGCCGCTTCAAAATTTTTATCAACCCAGCCAAAATGGTAACTCATCACCCCCCGTAAAAAATCGGGGGAATCGGCCAGAATGGCTTTAATTGTGTCGTCGATATCGACGGCATATTTCGTTAAAATCGTGGTTATATCCGACACAGTCACTCCATAAAAATTTTTTTGAATAAATTGGGCAGCGTGCCATTGATTATCACTAAATGGTCGAATTTCGCAAGCCGTGTCCACTCTTTTTACAAAATAGGTCGCTATTCAGCCTGCCGGGGCAAACAATGAACCGTCAAATTATTCCGCTCGATGATGACGCCTGGCTTTTTGGCCAGGTGGCTCGCCGTCCCTTCACTGCACCCGACGTTAATGATCTGGGTCATGTCAACGATTGGTGGCCGGCCACCATACCCGGCAACGTCCGCACCGATCTCTTGGCCCTCGACCGTATCCCCGATCCATTTTTCGGCAGCGGTTACCAAGAAAGTCTCTGGGTTGAAGATGTCGATTGGTGGTACCGGCGCAGCCTCCAGGCCACGCCCCTCCAACCCGACCAACGCGCTTTCCTTTGCTTTAGCGGCATCGACTACCTGTCGGCCATTTTCATCAACGGCCAGGCGTTGACTCGCCACGAGGGGATGTTTTCTCCCCAAACGGTTGAGGTGACAGAGGCGCTCCGCTCCGGTCAGGCCGAGGTGGCCGTGCGGCTGTGGGGCAGCGGCGCGTTGCCCACCCGCCAGTTGACCTGGCGACAACGACTCTGGGAAAGGATGATCGGCCCACTTTATAACAGTTGGGTCGGTATCTATCCCGACCGGACGGCCACGCTCAAGGGTCAGATGGCCTTTGGCTGGGATTTTGCCCCGCCGATACGGACGATGGGCCTCTGGGATGAGGTGACGCTGCTAATCTGCGGGCCGGTTTTTATCCGCCAGGCTCGCCTCACGCCCGACCTGTCCCGCCCGACAGTCAGCCTGATCCTGGATTCAACTGAACCGCGACCGGTCAGCCTGACCATCCGTCTGAGGCCCGCCAATTTCTCCGGCCCGGCCTACGGTCCATTTGAAATCACGCGCCAGATACCGGCCGGCGTGAGCCATCATCACTTCGACCTGCACCTGCCCAACGCCGCCCCCTGGCAGCCGTGGGACCGGGGCCACCCTAGCCTGTATGATGTCGAAATCAGCCTGGCCACGCCCACCGGTGAGCGGTTAGACCAAACGACACTGCGTACCGGACTACGGTCGGTGGCGCTGCACGGCTGGCAATTTCGGCTCAACGGCCAGCGGGAATTTATGCGGGGCGTTAATTGGGTCCCGGCCGATTGCTTTCCGGGCCGGCTGCGGCGGGCCGATTACCGCTGCTTGTTGACCCAGGTCAAGGCCAGCGGAGCCAATCTGCTACGGGTGTGGGGCGGCGGGCTGCGGGAAAAGCGGGCTTTCTACGAATTGTGTGATGAACTGGGGCTGTTGGTCTGGCAGGAATTTCCCTTTGCCTGCCTCTTTCTGGGTAGCTACCCCCGCAACCAGAGCTATCTGCGGCAAGTCGAGGCTGAATGTGGGGCTATCGTTCGTCACATTGGCCACCATCCTTCGGTCATCCTCTGGTGTGGTGGCAACGAGTTCAGCGGCTGGCGTAACCGCCCGCTCATCGAACGGCTGGCCCGCGTCGTGCAGGAAAATGACGGCCGTCGGCCCTTTCTGCCCACCTCCCCCAGCGCCCTCGACGGCGGCGATGCTCACAACTGGCACGTCTGGCACGGTAACGCCGCTTTCCGGGCTTATCAAAATGAAACAGCCCGCTTCCTGAGCGAGTTCGGGCTGCAAGCCTTGCCCCATAAGGCGACCCTCGAAGCAATGCTGCCTGACCCAACACAAGACTGGGCCAGCCATCACGCCGACCCACCTACTTTGATACGGTATGCTGACCTGTTCACCCAGCGCCTCTCAAATCCAAAAAAACAATCCCTCCATCTCTCAAACTCCAATCCGCCAATCCCCCCATCTCCCCATCTCCAATCCGCCAATCTCCCCATCTCCAATATCCAATCACTTATCCTCGCTTCCCAACAGGCCCAAGCTGCCGCCCTGCAAACTGCCATCGAGCATATGCGCCGCCGCAAGGAGGAAGCCGGCGGCGTCTGTCTATGGCAACTCAACGAACCCTGGCCGGCCATCAGTTGGGCCATCATCGACTATTTTGGCCGCCCCAAGCTGGCCTATGAACGCCTCAAGGATTGGTACAACCCTATTTTAATCAGCCTTAACTTCCCCGTGGGGCGGCAGTGGCGGTCGGGCGATGTTTTCCGGGCCGAGGTGTGGGCCATTAACGATAGTTTGCAGCCATATACAGACTGTGCCTTACAAATCGACCTGGATGGGCGGCCTATTCATACCCAGGTCATCGACGTGCCCGCCGACAGCAGTCGTCGCGTGGGACGGATTACCACCCGCCTGACCCGTAAACCGCAGCGCCTGACCCTGACGCTGCATCGCCACCTCCGAATTTTGGCCCGCAACCGGTATGATCTGACTTGGCACGACTCGACCCGGATCAGCCTCTACCGCCGCTTCCGGCGTCTTGTGGCCGATTGGGTGCTGCGGTAACCTGTTTTTTGACTGATCCAGATTTGGCGGAACCGGCAGTCAAATCTACTACTTTGCCAACTTGAGGGCCTTACGCTATCATAGCCACGTCTTAATAATCCCGCCTAACGGCGGGTTATTATTTTTTGTGGAGACAGGTCGTTTGAAGCAACGTCTTTTGACCTCAACCTGGTTCAAAAACAGTGTCTATGCCACGGCTGCGGCCATCCTATTGACCCTCATGCCCTTTGCGCCCATCGGGATAGCGGGGGCGGTGCTGCTGCTGACGGCGCTACCGGGGGTGCAGTGGGTGCGCTGGCTGGGGCTGTACCGGCCGGATCATCCCTTTCAGACCATCACCCTCAGTGTGGCGTTGGGCATGGTTACCTCGCCGATCCTGATTTATTGGAGCGGCCTGCTGTTCGGCTACCCGCGGTGGTTGCTGCAATTTTTTTTTGCGCTTTATCTGGGGGGGCGGGGGGGGGGGGTGGGGAAATTAGCCCCCCCCGTCCCCCCGGAGGGGGGAATGGCTAACGCTTCTCCCCCCTCCGGGGGGACAGGGGGGCTAGAGTCAGTTCGCTACGGCTCGCTCATCGCCGCTTTGCTCATCGGTGTCACGGCGTTGGGTGTGTTCCTGGCCTACTTCGAGCTTGAAACGGCTCAGGGCTTCTACCCAGTCCAGATGGAGGATTGGCAGAAGCATTACGGCGTGGCCTTTGCCTTGCGCCAGAGCGGTGTGCCGCCGGTCAACCCTTTTTTCTACGGGATGTTTCCCGATGAGCCGCTGGTTTACTACTACTTCCTTCATCTAAACGGGGCCACCTTCGACCTGCTGCAAGGGGGGCGGCTCTTTTTGCACCAAGCCTTTGTCACGGCCATGGTGCTGGCCTCGCTCGTCTTCAGCGCCGTGTTCTATCTCCTGGCCCAAACCGTTCTCCGCAGCCAAAAAGCGGCCCTCTGGTCGCTGGCCTTCGCCACCGTCATCGGCGGGCTGGACATCATCCCTATTGTCCACCAGGCCATCGAAACGTACCGCGAGAATTTTCCCGCCGGCCCCCTACCGAGCGGCGTTTTTCTGCCCCGCGACCATATCGACAACTGGGTCTCGGCCCTGGCTCTGCGGCTGAACACCTTTTATGCCCATCACGTCTGGGTTCCGCAACATCTGACCGGGCTGACGATTCTCTGCCTGGGCTGTTATCTCTACCTGCGGGTTCGGGAGCGGCGCAAATTGCTGGTTATTTTGCCGCTGCTGCTGTTCGCGCTGCTCGGCCATAGCACCTGGATTGCCGTCATCGTCTGTGGCTGTCTCTTTTTATTCGCCCTGTTCGATATTTTCTCGACCTTTCGCCACAACGGTCTCGACGCCGCTCGCCACCGTTTCCTGAGCTATGCGACCATCGCCGCCGCGTTTGCGCTCATCGCCGCTCCCTTCATCCTCTCCCTGCTCGGCAACAACGGCCCCAAATCAGGCATCGCCTTTGTTTTTCCCCAACTCAACAGTTGGCTGTTGCTTCGCCCTTTTGAAAATTTCTTGGGCCTCTCCCTCTGGACCCGTCTGCTCGACCTGCCCATTCATTTCCTCATCGAACTCGGCCTCCTGCTCATCGCCGGTCTCGGTGGCTTCATCCTCTTCTGGCGACATCAAAAACAGCCAGACAAATCTATCGCCACGCGAAATTTTATCCTAAATCCTTCATCCCCAACCCCCCAACCTGCCAACCTTCCAATCTTCCAATCCCCCACTCCCCCAACCTCCCACTCTCTCCTCCCCTTCTGGCTTCTCCTCCTGCTGACCGGCTTTCTCACCGTCACCCTTTTCGCTTCGGGACGGGGGTGGGAAGAATTAGGCTTAATCCTCAACAACGACCTCGGTCTCCGCGCCCTGATGCCGGGGCAGGTTGTGCTGGCCCTCTTCGGGGGCTATTTTGTCAGCCGGATGTTTGCCTCTAAGTGGAAATTGCTCCTGGCCGGGCCGCTGGCGTTGCTCATCGGACTGGGGCTGGCCTCGACCGCCTGGGAATTTACGGCGATGGGCCTGACTAAATATTGGTTGGAACCGCAACTGGCCCCGGATGTTTATCACACCCTGCGGACAATGCCGGAAGTGACCGCGCCCCAGGATAAACCGCTGCCGGTGGTGGCCCACCGTCTGCACCGGGACGCAGCCCGGTTTCAGCTATCTCTCGGCGGGCGACCGGTAGCTTTCTCCACGGGCGAGGCTGTCGTGTTTCACCGGGAGGTGCAGGATTTGGCCCTGGCTCTGGAGTTGAGCAAGCAAGCCTTTGATAATGGCCTGCCGGTCTGGAGCTACCAGATGTTCCGCACCCTCGGCGCGGATTACATCTTCGTCGGCCCGGCGGAGCGGGAGGCCCTGCGTCATCCCGAAAAGTATGAGCATCTCCAATATTTTCAGCAGGTCTTTGAGCAGGGCGATTTCGAGATTTACCGGGTGCAGCCCCCATCTTATGGGCAGGAAGCGCCGCAAACCTTTTTTGACGGGGGCGCTATTCAATTCGAGGGATATTTTCTCGACACCGCGCCCCTTTATCCGGGCCGGTTGGCCCCACCGGACGGCCCGGCGACCGGCCTGGTCACGGCCTGGCGCTTGACCCAGCCGACCGCTAAAAATTATACGGCCTTTATCCATTTCGTCGATGAGCAGGGTCACATCATCGCTCAGGCAGACCACCAACTGTGGGCCTGGGACGTCATCGGCGAGGGGCCGACCTCAACCTGGACGCCCCACCTGACTCACCTCGACATCGTACCTATTCCCGCCGAGGCTCTCGCTGCCGACTCGTTCCTAACTATTCGACTGGGTCTGTGGCTGCCGGATACCGGCGAGCAGTTCCCGGTCGAGACGCTGTCGCTGGAGGTGGATGAGGGCGGACGGTTGGTGGTGGGGCGATTAGGGCTTTGATTTGGTTGGGGATTATGGTATGATACACCTGATTTCAGCGTTCGGCCTTAAATCCCAGGAGCCGGACACTTCCAATAGGACGACACCGGAGATGAAATTTTCGTAGGACAAACTTAAGTTTGTCCTACAAGGTTTATTTTCAAGGGAGGACTTCTGAGTATCCAAACCGTCGATAATTTAACCCCGGCTGATCCCATCACCTCGCCGGAGATACCACCCCTCAATGCCGGAGATCATCTCTCGCGGGCAGAATTTGAAGTGCGGTATCAGGCCCATCCTGAAATCAAGAAAGCGGAACTTATCGAGGGAGTTGTTTATATGCCATCCCCCGTTCATTTTGAAACCCATGGTCTTCCCCCACAGCGACATTGTTACTCCCATCCCTTTGTGGGCAGGCGTAGCCGGGCTGGAGGTAGCTCTGGTCGGTCACTGAAAAGGAGTTTATTCTAATGAATATCCCTTCGCCCCATCAATTGCTAGACCTTACCGGCCAGACGGTCATTGTCACCGGCGGCGGCAATGGTCTGGGGGCGGGCATTGCCCGGCGTTTTGCCGAGGCGGGCGCGGCGGTGGTGGTCAACTACCGGCGTAGCAAAATGGGGGCGCACGAGGTAGTCGGCCACATTCAAGAGCAGGGCGGCCAGGCGATAGCCGTCCAGGCCGATGTCACCCAAAAGGAGGAGGTCGAGCGGCTCATCGCCCACGCCGTGGGCGAGTATGGGGCGCTCAACATTCTCATCAACAACGCCGGTATCTATCCGCTGACAGCCCTGTTGGAGATGACGGAAGCGGAGTGGGACGCCGTCCTCGATGCCAATCTACGCAGTACCTTTCTCTGCACCCAGGCCGCAGCCCGGCAGATGATCGCCCAGGAGAGCGGCGGGGCCATCGTCAACATCGCTTCCATCGAAGGGGAGAACCCGGCCCCATTGCACAGCCATTACAATGCGGCCAAAGGCGGGGTGTTGATGCACACGATGGCCGCCGCGCAGGAGCTTGGGCCGCACGGCATCCGGGTCAATGCCGTTTCACCCGGCTTGATCTGGCGGGAGGGGCTCGATGAGACGTGGCCCGACGGCGTCGAACGGTGGCAGAAAGCGGCCCCATTGACCCGTCTGGGTAGGCCCGACGATGTCGGGGATGCCTGCCTCTTTCTGGCCTCCCCGGCCGCTCGCTGGATCACCGGAGCCAATCTGCGGGTCGATGGCGGGGTGATGGCCTCCCAGATTTTTTAGAGGCGTTGGATTACATCGTTTTGTTCACCAAAAACAGCAAATTTTTCACTACAATTGAGATATTTTCGGTTATAATATAGCCACATAGAGAGGTCTCAGTAGATTCCAACTTTGAGGTTTTCTCACGCCCAAATTTGGCTGGACTGGAACTTGTCTCGCTGCAAAAATACAGATATGTGTGACTCGCGGCTCAAAAACAAGCCGGCTTGGTGCTGACATCAGACCAAGCCTTTTTTATTGCCTCCGTAAATTCGAGAGGAAGGGGATTTGCTATGAAACAGAAATTGATGACTTTCTTTGATCGCCAAAATTTGATCAGTACGGCATGGGATTACACCCTGGTGACCATCGGCACGCTGTTGATTGCGCTGGGCTTCAACCTTTTTGTCCGCAGCACTAACATCGCCCCCGGCGGCATTATGGGGCTGACCTTGATTATCAATCACTTTACCGGATGGTCAATGGGCTTGGTCACCCTGATGTTACAAATTCCGATGTTGGTCTTGGGCTTTTACTATCTGGGCCGCTTCCATTTTTTGGTGTCAGCCTGGTATGTGACGTTGTTGTACGGCTTCAGTCTGGATATTATGTATTTCTACCTGCCGCCGGAAGGGCTAACCGACGATTTTCTACTCAATGCCCTGTATGGTGGCGTCATCGCCGGCGTGGGCAGCGGGCTGGTCTATCTGGGGCGGAGCGCTTTTACCGGAACCGGCATCATCGCCCGTGTCATCCAACTCAAGACCGGCATCCCCATCACCCAACTATATATGATGGTCGATGGTGCCGTTATCATCTTCCAGGGCTTGTTGTTTGGTTGGGAAATCGCCCTGTATGCGATGCTGATGCTGTTTATCTGGGGGTTGGCCACGGATTATACGTTGGAGGGGCCGAGCGTCATCCGCACGGCTTTCATCATCACCACCCGCCCCGAAGAAATATCCGACGCCCTGTTTGAGCGGCTAGGTGTCGGCATCACCGGTTGGGGATCGGAGGGCATGTTCACCAAGGCGGAAAAGACGACGCTTTTTTGCACTGTTTACCGGCCCGACATTAACGTGCTGCGGGAAATCGTAGCCCAGGTCGATCCTAACGCCTTTGTGGTCATTGGTCAGGGGCATCAGGCTCGAGGCGGGGTACTGCGCCCTAAACGACAGGTGAACAATACCCCCAAATTACAGAAGTTGATACCCAAACCCTCGAAGTAATTGCTGGGTGGGAAGGGGGAAGATTGGAAGATTGGAAGATTGGTTGGTTGGGCAGAATGGGCGCTCCCACATAGTCCGTGACCAGTCTGCCCACCCTGCCATTTTCCAAATCTTCCATCCTTCCATCCTTCCATCCTTCCGCCTTCCAAATTTCCAAATCTTCCATTTGACTTGAGTGCCAATTTTGGCTATCTTAATAGCGTCCTTATTGACCATCAACAATATACGGAGAAAAAAATGGCTCAAAGTAAACCTGAATTGATCGGCGCTCTGCGAGAAACGGCCAAGCGGCTGGATGATGGGGCCAAGTATGAGTGGGGCCATATGGCTCGCTGCAACTGTGGCCATCTGGTGCAGACCTTGACCGATATGACCGATTATGAGATTGCCAAATCGGTCGATTTTCAACTGGATGAGTGGAGCGAGTATGCCCAGGATTATTGCGCGGGAACCGGTCACAAGGTGGATGATCTGTTCGAGACGTTGCAAGTCGTCGGCTTCAGCCACACGGACGTCGTTCACCTGGAAAATCTGTCCGATAAGCGGGTGTTGTGCCGCTTAGGAAACGGCACGCCCCGCTATTTGCAACGGAACAACATCGACGATGTGACGCTCTATATGACTACGATGGCCGATCTTTTGGAAGAAGAATTGGCGTAAGAGTCATCACCACGCAAGTGTGAAATGAAAAATGAGCTTCGCCACAAAAACCAACTACTCCATTTCCCCATTGACAGTCATCTAGTACTGTGGTACTATAATAACCAGGCAGGGCAGGCGGGTCTAACCTTAGAACCTTAGAACCTTAGAAGACCCCCCCCTCCCCACGTAGAGGAGATAATTGTGTTAATCAGAGGGCCATAGCCGAAGGTTGAGCGTTTCATCTGACACAATCGCCATATGATGACAATCATCATGCTGTTGTTTTGTTATTAATAGCATGATTAGGATGAGTTTTTTAAAAAATTCGTCTTTTTTTGTTCTTTAAAGGCCCTTCTAAGGTGGAGGGGGGGTACCCCTTCTAAGGTTCTAAGGTTAAGCAAATCTAAACGTTTAGTAAAAAATTTAGTTGAAACCGTTGAATATTCACTAAAAGTCTTGTTTAGATGGCCAAAAGCGGGTGGATGTTCAATTGACTTCCGTAAGCCGTTTAGGTAAGTCACTAAATTTTTACTAAAATTATTGGGTACAGCGTGAAGTAACCATTCGTGATCTACTGAACTGACGCTTCAGGATCAGTATGGCTCCTCCGGGTGGAAAAAATTGCCATACTAAGCTATAATACCGCCAAATTATTAGCAGCACAAGGTTAGAGGCATAATGATTACAGCGCAAGTTCTATCGCTCAACCTGACCCGGTTGACATCAATGGGAAAGTACAAGTCAACATTAGATCTGACTTGCGCGCCACCCCCATCCGTTAATCCGCTTCCCAGCCGTTGACCACCCCACCTACTCCGTGACGCTGAAAACCGATTATCTGCTCTTCAAACAAGCCGCCGCCTTCTTAGCCGAATTGGAGGCGCTGACCTCGTTGGCCTATGAACGGGAGGCCAGAGGAGCCACGCCGGAACGGTGGTGGTGGTATCTGGATGTGATTGAACACCTGCCGTTTTTAGAGCAGCTATATAATTCGACAATGTTACATTAACATAATTTGACCCTGAAACGCCCCCCCAGCCCCCCAAAGGGGGGAGACAAGACAGAAATTCCCCCCGCTGGGGGGCTAGGGGGGCGAATGTGACATTGTAGAAATAATCAGGAATCCCGTAACTGTTTGACCTCATCAAGGCTAAGCCCCGTTTTCTGGCTGATGATGTCGTCATCCAAAATATCAAGCAATTGTCTGGCCAGGTTCAATTTTTCTTGTTGGCGACCTTGTTCAACACCTTCTTGACGACCTTGTTCGACACCTTCTTGACGACCTTGTTCGACACCTTCTTGGCGACCTTGTTCGACACCTTCTTGGCGACCTTGTTCGATGCCTTCTTGACGACCTTGTTCGATGCCTGTTTGGCGACCTTTCTGGTACCCTCTTTCTTGGGCCTTCCGTTCGGCCACCTCGACCAAGCGGTGCATATCCCGCACGAAAAACTCCCGTTTCTCCAACTCATCCAGTTCAGACTGGCTCAAATTCACTCGATTGGCTACCTGGAAGGCTTGCTCAATGGCCGGCTCATCTTTCATCAACGGGGGCACTTCCTCCAGTTCGCTGGCATACTGCATAAAGTAGAGCCACTTATCCGTCAGCGTTTGTAAGGCTGATAACGGTTTGTCAAACTTCGGCAACTCGACAAAAACCAACTCAATATCTTTGACCGGATACTCCACCCCATTGTGCTGGTCGTACAGGCTAAACCGGGATAGCACCCCCGACACCTCAGCATCGCTGAACATTTTGAAATCGGTAATGGTCAAACCTATGACCGGATTGAGCCTGGTGTAATCCTCTTTGGGCTTCAATTGGGCGGAATAGGTTTTGGCCACGTTGTACAACACCCGCTTGCCAAAGCTCTCCACGGCCAACACCTGCATCTCGATAATCACCTGGTCGCCGCTATCCAGCCTGGCCTTGACATCCAAGAAGGTATCTTTCAAGCCGCTGATCTTGGGAGCGTTGTAGGGATCAAGAATCTCTAAATCTTGGATCGTCGGCTGCCCCTCATAGAGCATCGCGTTGAGAAAACTGATGAGAATCTCTTTGTGCTGCTCATTCCCAAATATTTTTTTGAAGGCAAAATCAATCTTAGGGTTAATAAAGTTCATACTGTTTCCTACATCTCCCTTCGCCAATTCTCTATAGCCACGCCCAGCGGCGCAAAATCCTTCTCGTTATCGGTCACAACAACCGCTTGGCGTTCGATAGCGTACACGCCAATGAGCAAATCGGCGTCTTCAACCTGTTGTCCTTTCCGGCGTAGGTCGGCCCATAGTTGGGCTGCTCGTTCCCAGTCGTCTCGACTGAGGTCATCCCAGGTCATTAAGCGAATGTAGCTCAAGAATAGCTGCAATTGCTTTTTGGCGTCTTTGTGATGCAGTCCCCGCAAAACTTCATAGAATACTACCGGACAAATCATAAATTCGCTTGCTGCCGCCGCCGCTTTGGCCGCACGGTCAACAGTTGTCGATTCATAGCGCAGCAATGCGGCAAAAATATTTGTATCCAACACGTAACGAGTGGCCATCAGTCGAAGTCGATCTCCCGCCGAAACGTCAGCCGGTTGTCCCGTAGTTCTTGCTCAAACTCATCCCACCAGGACTCATCTTTGTCATCATCGGGTGGGTTACGGAGCAAGGCCAACATTCGCTTATTTTGTTCAGAGAGGTTATTGAAGGGCTGCTCGATATCTTCCGACTCGCCGGTTGCTGCCAACGTATCCAGTTTTTCTAAAGCGGCGACGATCTCTTGCCAAACAGCCAGATCAACGACAACGGCTTTTCTGTTGCCTTCAGCGTCAGTAATAAATTGGGCCGCGTTGAGTAATTCGGTTGTGGTCATATAGGCCTCCCTATTTTATTAAGCGTTGCGCGATTGATACTCTTATGAGTTACGCAGTTCACCCCCAAAACCCCCTCCCAGCCTCCCCCGCAACGGGGGAGGAGCTATCTTCCCCCCGATTCGGGGGGATTGAGGGGGGTAAAATACGGCAACTGCGTAACTCCTAACTCTGATAAATAGAAATTCTATTATACCACCCTCCCGCCAAACCCCCAACACAAAAGACATCCACCTATGGCAGATAGTGCCCAGGCTCCAACGGCAGAAGCAGGGCAAATAGAAAGAATAATGTGTGAACGGGTTGCTCGGTTTGTCGCCTGTAGCCCGATAATATTTTATGATCGCCTAATCCGGTTGCCGGCCACAAACCCCAGCAACCCAACCAGGAATATGCCCCACATTGCCAGACAACCAGAGGTAAACCGGGTAAAATCATCCTTCGGCTTGATCTCGGCAAAGTTGGCCGTGGTGAAGGTGTCAATCGTATAGAGCAAAATCTGCCGATAGGTGAGCCAGTTTTGATCCCATCTGTCGGAATAATTGAAATAAATCTCTTTCACTTGGTCGGACCATTCAAAGCTCCCGAAACTCCAAAAAACCGTCGGGCCGATGATCAGAATAAACAGGGCGATCCACAACAGCACCCGCCAAAAGCCTTCGCCATAGTCGCTGACAATCTCGATCAGTTGATCGCCCAGAAATTTACCACCGAACGCCGCAAAATCTTTCCAATGACGCGCTGTCAGGGCTTCTCTAGCTTTTTGGCGAGCCTCTAACTTTTCCATCCGCCGTTCTTTGAGGTAGGCCCAGCTAGAGCCTTCATAATCCCCCAAATCATCAAAATTTTGCTTAAGGATAAGATAGGCGTTTTTAGCCGCTGTGTAATCGCCGTCTATTTCCTCACCGATGGCCCCGCCCAGTTGGGTGTGACGGAGACGGGTTTTATCTAACCAGGCATCAGCGAGATAAATGTTGGTAATATTACAACTAAGAAGATCAACCCCTTGAAGTTTGGCTCCCCCCAGGTTGGCTCCTTTTAGGGTGGCTTTCCGGAGACTAGCTCCCGTCAGGTTGGTTTCCCCCAGATAAGCGTCCTGAAGATTGGCTCCCCCCAAAGTAGCTTCTTGAAGACTGACTCCCCATAGGTAGGCTTCCTGGAGATTGGCTCCCATCAGGTAGGCTTCCTGAAGATTAGCTCCCCCCAGTTTTGCTTTCTGGAGATTGGCTTCCCCCAAGCCAGCTTCCTGGAGGTTGGCTCCCACCATATAGGTTTCCTGGAGGCTGGCTTCCGTCAGGTTGGCTTTCTGGAGATTGACTCCCCATAAGTAGGCTTCTTGGAGGTTGGCTAAAACCAGGTCGGCTTCTTGGAGGTTGGCTTGCCCCAGGATGGCGTTCTGGAGATTAGCTAAAACCAGGTTGGCTTTCTGGAGGTTGGCTCCCCCTAAACCAGCTTCCTGGAGGTTGGCTCCTACCATATAGACTTCTTGGAGGTTGGCTCCCTCCAAGTCGGCGTCTTGGAGATTGGCTCCCTCCAGGATGGCGTCTTGGAGATTGACTTCTACTAGATCGGCCTTCCCTAGATTAACACCCTCTCCATTCCACCAAAGCGGAGTTTCATCTGGCCATTGGGCTAAGCGCATCTTGAGTGTGCCTGGGCTTAAGTCAATTCGCCGTAAATCTGCGACCATTCCCTCCAACTTGGGGAGTTCTAGCCGTCCTTCCGGATGTGCTTCAATCAGCTTCAGCACGATCTCGGTTTTTTCTTCCGGGGTGGCCTTCTGCAAGCGCCTATAAATCACTAATGGGTCGTTGGGTTCATCGGGCCGATGATGACGACAATATAAGTCACCCGCCTTCGCCGGAAAGCCGCAAGGTTCCCCTTTTTTGTTCTTTCCGTGGCAAATAGCCATAACCCTTCCTTTGATGCTTTTGGGAGGCCCAAAAATAACAGATGTGCCAATGGTCGCCGTTTTATCACGATTGGGGGAGATTGTCGAATCGAGCGGGGAAGCAGACACCAAAACAGTGACGGTGTTCGATACAGGGCTGGATTTTCTCCCAAAAGTGTGCTACATTATCCACCAATTAAACAGGCGACAACGAATAGACCCTTGGGGCTGCTCGTTTGTCGCCTGTTTAATTGGTAGCCATCGGAGGATAGCAAACGGACGCTATCCCTACCGGAGGGATTAAAATTAAGCCAACATCAACCGTCGCCCTTTAGGTTCAGGAATCGGGTCGCCGAACTCCTGAGCGGCCTCCAGCCATAAGTGAGTTCGTAACGGTACATTGTCATTCCTCACGACCGGTTTCACGCTCCATTTTTTGAATAAGCGATTCAATCTCTTTGATGAGGGCAGGTAAGTTTGGACGGGTAAAACTCATCGTTGGGGCAGGTATACGATTGTGTTTAATGTCTGGCGGGATATGTTTGTGATGAGGGTGTGTACTCGCCAGGTCCGGATTATTGGGATGCGGTTGCGAGTCATACCAGTACAATTTTTCCTCACCGTGCCAAACTTCGTAGCCATACCAGTCTAGCGCCAGGGGCAATTGATGATACAGAACACGCTCACGGACGACAAGCCGAATGTCACGTGTGAAGTACAATTCACCCGCTACTCGGGCCAACGTTGCGCCTCGCCGAATGAAAACCACGGTAGAGCTACGAATCGAGGGAAACTTTTCCGTGAGGGTGTACAAAAACAACTCATAGTCTTCCGGGGTACGAAATGGGTCGGTCACGCAGCAACCTGAATTAAACCGGCCAAACTTGGTGATTGCCGTTGAATCTTTTGAATTTCATCCCGATACTCGGCTTGACGAGTCAACCAGGTGCGATAAACGCTGGCCCACTCGCCAAAATCCAGCGTCCAGCGATCATCCTCCGGTTCTTCACCACTCGCGTAAGCGGCATAAAACGTCTCTGAACGGACGCCAAATTTACGTTCAAAATCCAACAGTTCTTCTTCCAGCGCGTGAATATCAGCCAAAATGTCACGAATGTTCATAACTCACCTCCACAGAGGATTATACCGCACTTCATAATTTTGCTTAAATATAATCAGTAGGCCGCACCTGCACCCTTCGATACGACCTCGTGCCTCGGTCTACTAAGGATGCTGCGGCCTACTGATTATACCACCCCTCCCCCCAATCCCCAACAAAAAAGACGCCCACCTCCCGGCAGACGCCTTTCCTCATCCCTCACACCCCCTCCACCCGTTCAGCCCTACTTCCGCCGAAACACCCGATGGGCCACA
>CAZWZZ010000035.1:10470-17782 GCA_964638395.1 uncultured Caldilineaceae bacterium | reverse complement strand
GCATAATAGAAAACATCATCCACAATGACATCAGCACCCGTTACATTCTTCAAAGCACGGATCTGATCGGCGAAATCAAATAAGCCATCAAAGGCCGTAGCGAAAGCCAAATTTGCGCCGGGGGCTAAATCGTGGATGATTTGTAATAAGGCTCGCCCTTCATCGCTTTCACCGTTTGGAGCTTCCTTAACGACGGTTACCGGGGTGGTTCGCCCACAAGGATTCGTTGCTCCCGGCAAATCTCCAGAGGCAACATCGTTGGCGGCTGTTGTTGGGGGGACGCCGTCAAAGTTATCGTATGAATCGGACAAAGCACCCACGGTAATCCCGGTTCCATTGAGACCAAAGATTGACCGGGCCTCATCCGCCTTTAATTGGGTGTCTCCTTCGGATGTTGTGGCTCCCGTACAATCGGCTTGAAAAGACGACCGAGATAAATCGACAGGAGCATCACCCGGCTGTCCTGACTGTGCCCCGTGGACTATAGGCGCTACCTCTTCCCGCATACTGAGGACAGCCTCTACGTCTGACACGCTCAGTAAACTACTGGGACTGACGTAAGCGGTAGCGATGTTGTACTCCTCGGCTACATGAATAACGGTGGCTCCGGCAGCCGCCAGAGCCGTTAAGGTATCTTCCGAAATTGTTGAAAGCCGAATGTAAACCAAAATTTGGTCCTGCTCATTTTTGAGCAAACTACCCGGCCCGGTGGGGGCGAGGCTCAACGTGCGAGCTTGGGTCTCGGCATCCTGACCGGCAATCGCCGGTTGAGCCAGCATCTCTAAACGGGGCGAGAGTTTGCCGTCAGGTTTATCAAGGGGTAGGATCGGTTGATCTCCACCCGGTCCACCTTGGGCCTGAGCCACACTGATCATTTGACTGAACAGTAACATCATTCCGAGACAAAAAATATAGACCGTCATCGTCGAGCGACGCCACAGCCAATGGGTTTGTGAATTCATAGCGTAATCTCTCCTTTACGATTATTAGGGGTTAAATTTAGGGAAAATCAGGACAGGGGTTTCCAGGATTATACGTGTTCTATGGTTGACGTGGCATCACCTCACTTTCTGAGAGTTGAGGCTATATTTTGGAGGTTGAGTGATGAATTCCGAGAATAATCTCGCTATTTACGGGGTTACTTCTTCACGGATACTCTCGACGACTTCCAAATCGGCCAACGCAGAGAGGTTTTGAGGGTTGACATAAGCCGTCACCGTGCTGTAATCTTCGGCCACATTGATAATCTCGGCCCCGGCTTCGGTCAGAAGTTGCTGGTTGTCTGAGGAGGTATCGGCCATGCGAATGTAAACCAAGACATCCCCCGCTTCGTTGCGCATCAAACTACCGGTTCCGCTGACCGGCAGGCCCAGAGCTTCAGCTTGAGCCTCGAGGTCTTGTTGAAAAACAGACGGATCGGCTAACGCGGCCAGGCGGGGCGAGAGTTTGCCAGTAGGCTTGTCGATCAACATATCTTCCTCTTGGGGAACGGGGGAAATAGGAGAAATCGGTTCGGAGACAGCGGGTTCAGTCGGAGCCGGTTCAGGCGCGGCTGTACCGCAAGCGGCTAAGATCAACCCGATTGTCATCAATATTCCTCCGAAAATTGCCGGTTTGGACAAATTTAGTTTAAAAGAGTAGAGGTACATAAACCTTTCCAGAGTGTTAGCAGTAGTTTGCTTTTGATAAAATCCCCAACAATTAAAACACAAATCCGTAGATTTGGCAACCTACGGATTTGTGAGTCTAACAAGAAAAACTGGCAAAATCAAGCCCGGTTCCGACGCGCCTTGCGGGGAACCGGGGGGCGGCGTACAGAGCGACGGCTGTAATCGGACGTGCCCTCTTCCATAAAGGGGACGCGGATTTTGCCGGTTTTGACCAGCAGAATAAAGAGGCCCACCAGGGCAAAAAGAATGGCCACAATCATCGAGGTGCTGACGCCCAGGCCAAAGAAGCTGGGTTGGTCGGGCCGGAAGTTGATTTCGATCAGGGCCCGGCCCACGCCGGTAGCAATCAGGGAACAGGCGGCAATCACGCCGGTGCGGAGGGTATCGCCCCGGCTGAGGATGAGATAGGTCAGGATGGCCGCGAAGAGTAAGTTCCAGATCATCTCGTAGGCAAAGGTGGGATGAAAGAAGGTAGAGTCAACCGGAAACGTGGTCAGGTCGGTCCAGGGGGGGATGCGATGGGCGGCTTCGATGGGGATGCCCCAGGGTAGCTCTGTGGGCGGGCCGTATAGCTCCTGGTTGATGAAGTTCCCCAGGCGGCCAATGGCCTGACCGATCAGATAGCCCGGCCCTATCGCATCCGCCAGCAGCCAGAAGTCGATGTTGTTCCGTTTGGTGTAGTACCAGACAGCAATCGTGGCCAAGACCACCCCGCCGAGGATGTTAAGCCCACCCTGATTAATCAACAAGATCGAGACCGGATCATCCAGGTAGCGGCTGTTGCCGCCAATAATATCGGCTACCACATACCAAATGCGGGCACCGATAATACCGGAGATCAGAATCCAGATCAAGGCATCCCAGATAATATTGGGGTCATACCCTTTGCGTTTGACATACCAGGCCCCATAGGCCGCCCCGGCTAACGCGCCCAGAACGATCAGGACCCCATACCAGCGCACAGTGAGCTGGGTAAATCCCAGATCGAGGCTAAAAATAATTGGATCAATCACGGCGTTATTACCTTTCCATAAACTAACACTACTCAATATACCCTAAAGCGCGAAGCTGTTTCAGTAAGGTTTCATCATTTTTGATGTTGAGCGCATGGGTTGTATGCCAGCTATCGGGCTGGCGGGCAATGGCTTCGGCGATAAATGATTTCAGCTTTTCTGAGAGAGTAGCGGCTCGCTCCGGCTGCGCCTCTATAATATTTTGCTCTTCTCCGGGGTTTTTTGCAAGATCGAACAGTTCGTCTTGTACGCCATCGAGCCGAACCAATTTGTAATTGTCTTGATAGACGGCCCAGCGGTTGGCCGTGCAATGAAACTCCTCTATCGAGGCCGGGGCGCGTCTTTCCAGAATAGCCCGGATGGTCGAGGGGGGATAGGCTTCGGCAAAAACAGTGCCCCGTTCGGGATCATTTCTCTGAACGGTCTGGGTTAAACTGAGGCGTTTGCCATCGACTGCCGGACGGTACTCGGTTTCGGGCGCTTGCACTCCGGCCGCCTCCAAAATCGTATGGAAGATGCGCCGCGTCGAGACATTCTCGGCGATCCGCTCTGCCGAGGCCAGACCATCGAGAAATTTGATAATCAAAGGCACGTGGACTAATTCCTGGTAGGCGACAAAGGAGTGGCCCATAAAGTTGTGTTCGCCGATACCCTCGCCGTGGTCGGCCACGATAATGGTCAACGTATTCTCGGCCTCATCCAGAAATTCGAGCAGTTGGCCCAACAGATGATCTTGGTAGTTGACCTCGACATCATACATATCATTCAGAACCGTATTCGTCAACTCGTCCATCGGCTCGGCCAGCGGTAAGAGCCAGCGATACGCCTCGACGTTGTAGGCCCGGATGATGTCGCGGGCTTCGCGGCTCTCTTTGAAATAGGGCGCAAATTTTTTGATAAAATTATCGGGCGGGGCGTAGGGCGTATGGGGTTCCATCAGGTTGAGGAAAACAAATTGGGGTCGATCCGTTTTGTGCGTTGCTTGTAGCAAATCAATGACATCTCGAATGCTGTTGGCCGTGTCCCCTTTGAAGTTGGTTATTTTAGACCAAATGGGCACAAAGAGGGGGTGCATCGACAGTTGGAAGAGGAAATCGGAATGGGCAAAGGCGTTCTGCAAAGGATACGAAACTTTGCGCAACTGTTGGGTATAAAATTCCCACACTTTGTTGAGCGGTTTTGGGAGGCGGCTGGAACGCTCCGGCACGGAAGGAACCACCCCCCCATAATTGTAAAAAGTGTTAAAGCCCCGTTTGAGGCCATTGTTCAACACGCCTACAAGAGGATTATTACAAAAGCCGGTTGTCCGGTAGCCATTATTTTTCAATATTTTGGCGACCGTCTCGAAGCGGCTGTCCAGAGTATCGTGTACTTGCAGGGCTTGGTGGGTGGTTGGGTACTCCCCCGTAAACATCGAGGCGTGGGAGGGGATCGTCCATTGGGCCGCCGAGATGCCATTCTCAAAGATGGTGGCCCGCCGGGCAAAATCATCCAGGTTGGGTGTCGTGCCCCGCTGATAGCCATACAGGGACAGCCGGTCCCGGCGTTGCGTATCCAGAACGATCAAGACAATGTTGGGTTGTTTTTTGGTGGTCATGAAACAATAAGGTCTCCTGATAGATTTTTACCCATCCGGCTAACTCTGTTCAGCTTGACCCGGATTTGGAAATGAACGCCTCGCCTGGGGCAGACCAGGCCAGGCCATAAGGCCGGTGGCGCTGAAAAAGCAGAGCCAGTCCGATGAGGATGAGCAGCACGCTGATAATTTGGGCGGTCGGTAGGCCCACCAGTACGGTCCAGGCATCCGGGCGTAAGGCTTCCAAACATAGTCGCCCCAGCGGATACCAGACCAGGTAAAGCGAGAATATATCACCGGGGTGCAATCTGTGGGCATACCGGCGGCTGAACCACATCAACAAAACGAAACCGGTCAGACTCCAGATCGACTCATATAAAAAAACGGGATGGAAGGTGGTGTCCAACGGATACAGGCTCAAATTGTTGTAGGGGGGAATACGCTGGTTGACATTGGTGATGGTGATGCCCCACGGCCAGCCGGTTGGCAGGCCATACAGTTCTTGATTGAAAAAGTTGCCCCATTGCCCAATGGCCTGCGCCAGAAGCGTGCCGGGTACTGCGATATCCAACCAGCTCCAAACATCGAGCCGGTGGCGACGAGTATACAAGAAAATAGCCAACACGCCACCCGCAATTCCGCCCAAAATACCGAGGCCTCCTTCCCAGATAAAGAGCGCCGTCGGGAAAGGCACGGCAATGCCGAACAGGGACAATGTCGCAAAAGGACGTTCGACAAAATAGTAACTAAAATCTCGACTGGCCCCGGCCGGCGTTGATAGCACGTGGTACAAACGGGACCCGATAAGGCCAAAAATAAGGGACCAGATGACCATATTCCCCACGTGACCTTTATCCTCACCACGCCGGGCGGCTTCTATGCTCCCCACATAGGCCGCCACCAGCACGCCCACAACGATCAACACCCCGTACCAACGGACAGCAAATGGGCCAAATTGTAAAAAAATGGGATCAGCGGGGGACGGCACGTCTCCTCCTCGAAATTAACCCACATTAAAGGCTGTATTATAACATAGATGCCCTTATATACAATCAGTGGTATAATCATCATCTGGAATTGTTTCATATGAACGGCTATGTAATGACTGTTACCTAATGTTTGACGTTCTTGTGCTAAAATAAGCAAGATTTCAAGGATTGGAGCAGTTTTTGAAACTGCTCCAATCTGGGTCGCTACTATTTGTGGAGAGAAATAATAGGTTAATTAGTTATGGAACTTACGCTAAAAATTTTTATCACCCAGAGTTGTCCCACTTGTACCGAAACCTACACAATTGCCCGCCAGATTCGACAGAATTATCCTGATTTGACTGTAGAGTTGGTTGACATCACCGACCAGCAAGCCGTTGTGCCGGAGTCGATTTTTGCTACCCCAACTTTTATGCTCAACAATCGCGTGGTGTCGTTAGGCAATCCAAGTGTGGCCGATGTCGCCGGCTGGGTTAACCAGGCCATCCAACAACCGGCCTGAGCCATTATCGGCATACTGTCTGACGAATAGGGAAGCGACGATGAACACAGAACAGAAAATTAATTATTTGCAGATGGTGGACATCTTCCAGGACCTCTCCAAGGAAGAAATGAAAGAGATGGACCAGACGACGACGATGAGTACCTGTCGGCGGGGCAAGATTTTTTACCAACCGGAAGATACGAGCGAGGTTCTCTTCATCCTCAAGAAGGGGCGCGTGCAACTCTACCGGATTTCACCGGAAGGGAAAAAGTTGATCGTGGCCACGATAGGCCCCGGCACGATTTTTGGAGAAATGGCCATCATCGGCCAGAAAATGCACAACACCTTTGCCGAATCTGCCGAAGATTGTGTGTTGTGCGTAATGAGCCGCCACGATGTCGAACGGCTTATTCTGAGCAAGCCTTCGGTCGCCCTCCGTATTATGGATGTCATGGCCGAACGTTTGAGCGCCGCCGAATCCCGGCTGGAAGATATGGCCTTCAAAAGCATTCCGGCGCGTCTGGCCTCGCTGTTGCTCCACCTGTGCGAAGAGGAAGAGACTGAGGAAATCTATGGCTACACCCATCAAGATTTAGCGGAGGCCGTCGGTACTTATCGGGAGACGACCACCCAAATCTTGAACGAGTTCAAGGGACAAGGCTTAATCAGTATTGCCCGCAAACGTATTAACATCCTCGACCCCGCCGGGTTGCAAGAAATCGCCATCGAGTAACCGATCTTCCGGACAATCATTTTCAGTAGAGCGAGGTTGTAGCGAAAGGTGCTGCGCTCTACTGATTTTAAAATTTCATTTTCCCCTGCACACCCTCCGAAAAGTATGGTATAATGATATAGACAGTCGATTTCGACCTGATAATACGACCTATGAGCTGTCTTTATCCATCATCACCGGGGTATTAACAATTGACCCTCGATCTAACCACGTCGCAGCAAACCTATTTGCTTAAAGATTTTGTCCAACAGTGGCGAGAGATTACCGGTAGTGAGGCGCTGGTTCTTTCGCCCCAGGGGGATTTATTGGCCAGTTCTAACGGCACGCCCCCGGCCGATTGGTCAAAAATTATCGAGCAAACCTCCGCCAACCAACCCACTGTCCTGACCCACCGTGACCAAGAAATTTTGGCCGTCCCGCTGACGCTGGAACAGGGGCTGGCCGGCTATTTGCTGACGATTGATACGGCAGAGCGGGATGCTTCTCTCCTAACCTGGTTAGCCGAAACCATTGTGGCTCGTCTGACCGATGAGATGGCCCTGGCCGGTATGACGGACGAACTCATCGGGGCCTGGGACCAACTGGAACTGATCTACAATGTCACCCAAAATCTGACCCTCACCTCGGATTTGATAGCCTCCCTCCAATACATTTTGAGAGAAATAACAAAAGTATTCAAGACGGAGGATGGATTTGTCCTCCTGCAACGAGATGGTTCCTTGCAGATGGTCACGGGCGGGACACTGGTCTTGGAGGATGCAGATGGCCTATCCTTGTTGGATTATTTGATCGAAACAGGCCAAATTTTCTTGTGCAACGATACGCAAGCCTGCCACGACGCCTGGCC
>CAZWZZ010000035.1:7880-10370 GCA_964638395.1 uncultured Caldilineaceae bacterium | reverse complement strand
GGCTTTTCTATTGCCGTGTCTTCCATCCCGGCCTCGGAAGTTGGCGGAGATTTTTATGATTTCGTGACGGTCGATGATCGTAACCTGACCCTGATTATCGGAGATGTGGCCGGGAAAGGTATTCCGGCGGCGATGCTAACGTCAGTCACCCGGACGATGCTCCGGGTTGAAGCGATGCGTGGGGAGTCTCCCCAAGCTATCATCAACCAGGCCAACAACGTGTTGCATCAAGATTTGAGCCGATCCGACTCCTTCGTCACCGTTTTTGTGGCCACCATTGATACCGTTAAAGGAACCCTCAATTACGCCAGCGCCGGGCATATACCGGGGCTACTGTGGCGAGCCGAGGCCGGGACGACCGAACAACTGCGGGCTACTGCCCTGCCGCTGGGCATTTTCGGCTATGAGGGCCAAGCGCCCCATACTATTCAACTGCGTCCCGGCGATACGTTGGTTCTGTATACCGACGGCATCACCGAAGCTCAATCGCCGGAGGGGGAATTGTTTGGCTTTAACCGGCTCATACACCTTATCGAGGCGTATGCCCACGAACCACCCGAAACATTACAACAAGCTATTCAGAGCAAAATCGCCGCTTTTCATAAAGATGTGCTGGGGCGTGATGACGCCACGCTTTTGATCGTGAAGATGCTGCCCCGGCCCGATGATCCTTTATCGGGGGACCTCTCAACAGTGATTAAAACGATTGATTTTTCCTATCCGGCTGATATAAAATATCTTACTGAGATTTCCGAAAAAGCTGTCTCTGCCTGTCGCCAGCTTCCCACTCTGCCTACAGACTATCAAGGCGAGGATTTTATCTACACCATTGAGTTGGCCATCTCAGAAATTTGCACCAATATTATCAAACATGCCTACGCGGAGACAGAGGGCAAAGTCGAGGGACGCATTACGATCCTCAATAATGGTATTCAGTTAGATTTTTATGATACCGGCGTCAGTTTCGATCCCAATACGATCCCCCCCCCCAAAACTGACCCCGCTCGTTTGATCGAAGGCGGTTATGGCTTGCATATCGTGCGGCAAATTATGGATATTGTCTCCTATGAACATTATCCTAAGCGGGGTAATCATTGGTACCTCCTAAAATTGCTTCCCCCGTCATAACCCGTTATTATATACATTGGCCCGAATTGCTTCTTGCTTCGTTCAAGATTACAATAAAGGTATTACTCCAACGTCGAGTAGAATCTACAATTACATCAATGGGAATGGAGAGAATTTGATGGAAATCTCTTATGAAACTATATCTCCAACGGTAAGTGTGGTGTCTTTCAACGGGGCACTCAATGCGCGTTCAGCCGAGGAGGCCAAACAGGTCTTTAGAGACCTGACAGAAAAAGGTGTCACCCAAGTCGTGGTCGATCTGCAAGGCGTGCCGTTCATCGACAGTTCCGGTCTGGCGTCGCTAGTATCCGGCCTGAAAACCTTGGGCGGGGAAGCCTCAAACCTCAAATTGGCGGCTCCCCAATCTCAAGCCCGACTCCTGTTTGAATTGACGATGTTTGATCGGGTCTTTGAAATTCACGATACTATCGAGGACGCCAAGAATAGCTTAGAGGGCTAAACCTCAGCCGATGGACATTTCTTATCGTCATCTCGACCAGGGAGTGACGCTTCTCTCTCTCAAAGGGCGGCTCGATGCGGTCACCAGCCTGGCCGTTAAACAGGTCCTTCATAAAATTATCGATACCGAACAGCCAAAAGTCATTATAGACCTTCAGGAGGTTCCCTTTATCGACAGTTCCGGGTTGGCCTCTTTGGTGTCCGGGCTGCGTTCAGCCCGCGAGAGGGATGGCACGATTGCTTTGAGTGGCGTTCAATCTCAAGCAAAAACAATCTTTCATTTAACGATGATGGATCGGGTTTTTTCAATCTATGCCACGAATGATGAGGCCATAGCGAGCTTACGCTAAGTAATTTCTGTCGGTAAGTTATACAATCCTCATTACTCATCAAACAGGTTTTCACAACAACAGGTGGACACGTTTCCGTGACTGCAACCGTGCTTATCATCGACGATGCCGTCCATATTCGGCGTTTGGCAACCAGAATGTTGGAGCGGGCCGGGTTTGCAACCCTGGAGGCCGGTAATGGCCTTCAAGGGCTTCAGGCGCTACGAGAGAAAAAACCGGACGTTGTTACGTGTGACATCTCCATGCCATTGATGGATGGGCACGAATTTCTCACGGCGGCTAAGGCTGACGCGGAAACGCGACAAATTCCAATCATCATTGTCACCGCTATCGGCCAGGAAGACGAAGTCGCCAGAGCGATGGAGTTGGGGGCTAACGCCTATCTGACCAAACCTTTTAGCTCCAGTAGCCTCGTCGAAACCGTACAGACCCAATTAAAACAAGCTCAATAAAAAAGCCCCTGGTGACTAACCAGGGGCTTTTTTTATCAACCAACTAAATTTGTGCTAGATCATAGCTTCGGGAACGGCTTCTGCCGTTTCTTCCGTCTCCG
>CAZWZZ010000035.1:0-7780 GCA_964638395.1 uncultured Caldilineaceae bacterium | reverse complement strand
CGGAACATATGCTCCATCTCTTTGACCACTTTTTCCCGCATTTTCTTGTAGTTCTGCTCTTCCGTTTCTTCCTCATCCCGCTTGACATCAAAGCCCAAGCTCGTTTCTCGCTTGATGAGGTCAGCCCCCACATTGGAGGTCAGGATAAGAATGGCGTTGCGGAAATCAACTTTCTTCCCCTTCGCATCGCTCAAATGCCCGTCTTCCATAATTTGAAGCAGCGTGTTGAACGTTTCGGGGTGGGCCTTCTCGATTTCGTCAAACAGAATGACGGAGTAGGGCCGGCGGCGCACTGCTTCGGTTAGCTGCCCGCCTTCTTCGAAACCCACATAGCCGGGGGGGGAGCCAACCAAACGAGCCACGTTGTGCCGCTCCATAAACTCACTCATATCCAGTTTAATCAGGGCCTCTTCGCTGCCGAACATAAATTCGGCCAGGGCCTTAGCCAACTCCGTCTTGCCCACGCCGGTCGGCCCCAAAAAGATGAACGTCCCAATCGGACGTTTGGGGTCCTTAAGGCCCGCTCTGGCCCGCCGAACGGCTTTGGAAATAGCCTCGATGGCCTCATGTTGGCCGATCACACGCTTGTGTAACGCTCCTTCCATTTGCAGCAGGCGCTCTTTCTCTTCCGTGGCTAACTGTCGCACCGGAATATTCGTCCACATTGAGACCACTTCAGCGATATCCTCTTCCATCACCTTGGGTTTGGTCGAGTCAGACTCGCCCTCAAAATCCATATCATCGAACGAGCTATCCATATCTTGATACCCCATATCCGGTTCACGCTTAAAGCTCTCCGGGAAGGTCGTATCAGAAGCCTCGGCCATCTGCGCCTCTCTGGCTAACTGTGCAGCAAACGGTATTTTGTAAAGCCGTACCCGCGCCCCAGCCTCATCGATGAGATCAATTGCTTTGTCCGGCATGAACCGGTCGGTGACGTACCGGGCGGCCAGATGAGCCGCTGCATGGAGAGCTTCATCACTGATTTCCAGATTGTGGTGAGCTTCATACCGGCTGCGGACGCCTTTGAGAATTTCGATGGTCTCCTCGATAGTCGGCTCTTCAACCATCACCGATTGGAAGCGACGCTCCAGAGCGGCGTCCCCTTCGATGTGCTTACGATACTCTTCCAGTGTCGTGGCCCCGATACATTGCAACTCACCCCGGGCCAGGGCCGGCTTTAAGATGTTGGCCGCATCGACGGAACTGCCGGCCGAACCGGCCCCGACTAACATATGCAACTCGTCAATGAAGAGGATAGACCCCGACTCTTTGATCTCGTCGATGACTCGTTTCAGGCGCTCTTCAAATTGCCCCCGATACATCGTCCCGGCGACGAGAGAGCCGACATCCAACATGACCACTCGTTTGCCCAGCAAAATATCGGGCGCTTCATTGTCAACAATACGTTGGGCCAGCCCTTCGATGATGGCCGTCTTGCCCACGCCCGGCTCCCCAATGAGGGCTGGATTGTTTTTTGTGCGACGGGATAGGATTTGAATGACCCGCTCGATTTCAATTTGTCGTCCCACGACCGGGTCTAACTTGCCTTCCCGGGCTTGGGCCGTTAAATCGGTCCCCAACTGATCGACCAGTGGGGTGTTTTTGCTTGATTCTTTCGATGAGGAAGATGATTGAGAGGAAGTTTCCATCATCACCCGGGCCGTCTGCGAGCGAACCTTGTCCAGGCCGATGCCCAACCCTTTCAGCACATCGACGGCCACACCTTCGCCGGCCCGCACCAGCCCCAGAAGCAAATGCTCGGTTCCGATGTAGTGGTGGCCTAAGCGGCGGGCTTCATCGACAGCCAACTCGATCACCCGTTTGGTGCGCGGCGTCAGGCTCAACTTACCATACATGGCCCGTTGACCCCGCCCCACCGTGCGCTCCACACGTTCCCGTATTTGCCGGGGATCGACGCCCAGATCACGCAGCACCCTGACAGCCACACCATTTTCTTCCCGTACCAACCCCAACAACAGGTGTTCGGTGCCGATGTAGTTGTGGTTCAGACGCTGTGCCTCTTCCTGCGCTAACGTGAGAACACGCCGGGCGCGTTTAGTAAAACGATCAAATTTATCAGCCATTTGAATAATATCCTTACCTTACGGAAGTCACTAAAAGACAGACTTTGACGAATGATAAATCTATAAAGTTATTTCTAAAACTGCTCAAGACTCATCCGAGTCGGTCGTTTGACCCTCATCGTCGGAAGAAGTGGGCTGTTGATAATCGGCCCAATCTTCTTCACCCTCACCCTCATCGACTTGCTTCAAACTCAAGCCCATTCGCTGGCGATCCGGATCAATATGGATGATCCGTACCGTCACCTCTTGTCCTTCAGTTACAACTTCTCGAGGGTGGTTAATGTTTCGATCTGCCAGTTCGGAGATATGAATCAATCCTTCGATCCGGTTGTCGAGCCGGGCAAACGCCCCGAAATCGGTAATATTCGTGATTACCGCCTCGGCCAACTGGTTGATCTGATAATACTTGAAGACCTCGCTCCACGGTTCCGGTTGTAGCCGCTTCAAACTCAAGGCCACCCGGTTCTGTTCAAGGTCCACATTGAGGATATACACCTCGATCTCATCCCCGACTTGAACAATCTCATTCGGATGTGAAATTCGCGTCCAGGCCAACTCCGACAGGTGGATCAAGCCATCGATTCCCCCGATGTCCACAAACGCTCCAAAATTGGCCAGACTGGTCACCCGACCTTTACGGACTTCCCCTTCTTCCAACTCTTCCAGGAATTTACCTTTTTCCTGCTCATCCTCTTCGGCCACAGCCCGTTCGGAAAAGATAAGGCGATTCCGATCCCGATCTACCTCGATGATCTTCAACCGCAATTCTTCACCGGTCAATTGGTTCCAACGACCGGGTCGTTGGGCCCCATATTGATTGTTGGCCAATTGTGACCCCGGCACAAAGCCGCGGATCTGCCCAAAGTTGACGATCAGGCCCCCTTTATTGTTACCGACAACGGTACTTTCGACCGTTTCGCCTTCATCAAATAGACGTCTGGCTCGGTCCCAATCTCTTTCGATACGGGCCTGACTAATAGAGAGGTTGATGTGATCCTCTTCACCTTCAACATTGACCACAAAAACGGGGATTTCATCCCCTATTTTGATCTCTGCAATTTCTTCTGAACTGAGGTTGTCGAGGTCTTTGGCGCTGACAATACCTTCGGACTTGGCTCCCACATCAACTAATATTTCATTGGAACGCTTACTGGCTACAGTCCCCTTAACGATATCGCCGGGTTGTAATACCCTAAAAAAGCTCTCCTCTTGATCTAATAATTCGGCCATTGTCATCTGATTTTCATCAGAGGCATTGATCGAGCTATTTTCTCCAGGATGTATATGATCATCAGCCATGTACTTTCTGATCTCCTCTAACGCGGGGCTTTAGATACAAACACATTATACTTTGGTTTCATTCAAAAATCAAACACTGTCTGAAGCGGCTCAGGCCGCGTGAACAACGGCCACCGCTTCTATTTCAACCTGTGCTCCCAGAGGTAGAGCGGCCACCTGGACCGTACTACGGGCCGGGGGAGCCGCCGTAAAAAACTGTCCATAAACCTGATTGACCAGGCCAAAATCATTGATGTCTGTTATAAATATAGTCGTTTTGACCACATTGGCCAAATCGCTGCCTGCTGCGGCCAACACCTGGCTCAAATTCTCCATCACTTGTTGGGTTTCGGCCTCGACGCCGCCTGCAACCAACTGCCCCGTGGCCGGATCGAGGGGAATTTGACCGGCAGTATAGACCATATTACCCAGCCGGATGGCCTGAGAATAGGGGCCAACCGCTGCCGGGGCCTTGTCCGTGGATATAATGCTTCGTTTCGGTGACATACCAAATCCTTGCTTATAGGTTTGCTGTTTTTACTTGTCCCACGCTGTCTTATTGTAGCCCAGAGTGCCCTAATAGGCAAAGAGATCAACCATCCTCATAAATGACGTAACCAAAGGCAGTCGATTGCTCGAACTCTTAAGGTCGGGTACAATAGATATGGTCCATCCTGGCCCGTATTTCAGGGCTGCTAACAAGTGAGACAGTTGTAAAATTTAATGGGTCAAATTGGAGCCACGTAAAACATAAAATCCACACACGGGTCAGAGACATTACGTTTTACGATTTACGATTCACGCTTTGTGGATGTTTGGATGGTTATTTTCTTGGAGTTGCCCAAAGATCAAGCAGAGATTAAGGAAAGAGAATTATGAAGATCCGTCAAACCAAAGGATTAACCTTTGATGATGTCCTGCTCATTCCCCAATATTCGACCGTCGCCTCCCGCCAGGATGTCGATACTTCCACCCGCCTGACCGCCGACATCACCCTTCGAGTGCCCATCATCAGCGCCAATATGGATACCGTCACCGAAGCCCGCATGGCTATTGCTATGGCCCGGGCCGGAGGCATCGGTATCATCCACCGCTTTATGTCTATCACCGCCCAGGCCGCCCAGGTTCAGCGCGTCAAACGCTCCGAAGCCTTCATCGTCGAAAATCCCCACGCCATCGACAGCGCCGCTTCTATTGAGAAAGCCCGGCGACTGATGGATAAGTATGACGTGGGGGGGCTGGTCGTCACCAATGGCCAGGCTCAACTGGTCGGTCTGGTCACTAAGCGGGATGTCCTCCTGGCCCCCGACTCCGATGCCCCCGTCACCTCCGTCATGACCACCCCCGACGATATCATCAGCGCCACCCCCGATACCTCGCCGGAAGAAGCCCGGGCACTGCTCCACCAACACCGTCTCGAAAAGCTGCCAGTCATTGATGACCAGGGCCATCTGGTGGGATTGATTACGGCCCAGGACGTGGTCAAACATAAACGTTATCCCCAGGCCACCAAAGACAAAAAAGGCCGCCTCCGGGTCGGGGCCGCCCTCGGCGTCCAGGCCAACGACATCGAGCGGGCCGAGGTCCTGTTAGCCGCCGGGGCCGATCTGCTCGTTCTCGACATTGCCCACGGCCACGCCGACCATTGCCTGCGTATGATTAAGGACCTGCGCCGCACTTTTCCCCAGGCCCGGCTCGTGGCCGGCAACGTCGCTTCCCGGCAGGGGGCGCGGGACTTGGCTGAAGCCGGGGCCGACGCCGTCAAGGTCGGTGTCGGCCCCGGCTCCATTTGCACCACCCGCATTGTGACCGGCTTTGGCGTGCCCCAATTGACGGCCATCATGGACAGCGCCGAGGGCATCGCCGAGACGGGCCGGGACGTGCCCCTCATCGCCGACGGCGGCATCAAAACCTCCGGCGATCTGGTCAAGGCCCTGGCCGCCGGTGCCACCACCGTTATGATCGGCAGCCTTTTTGCCGGCTGTGACGAGGCTCCCGGGGCTACCGTCCTCCGCAATGGCCAGAAGTTCAAGGTCGTCCGGGGGATGGCCTCGCTGGGCGCGGCCATGGGCCGCCGGGCTGCCGAAAAGGGGGAGACGGAGAGCGCCGAAAGTCAGGAGGATTGGGACAAGGTCGTGCCCGAAGGGGTCGAAGCTGTGGTTCCCTATCGCGGCCATGTCGAGGAACTCCTCTACCAGCTCGTCGGCGGTCTCCGCTCCGGCCTCAGCTACGGCGGGGCCACCACCATCGAGGCCCTCCAAGAAAATGCCGAATTTATCGAGATTACCCCGGCCGGCGTCCGCGAAAGCCACTCCCACGATGTCAACAAAATTTGAAGTGAGCCTCCAAAAGGTGACAGATGTCACTGTTAGAAGTATAATCTTTGAGGGATAATGGCTAGTAATAAACTGATTAAAAAAGAGGAGACTGTTGATGCGACACCTGATCCGCCAACCGGCGTATGATTTGAATGATAGACCCTTTATGATTATCTGGGAGACGACCCACGCCTGCGACCTGGCCTGCCGCCACTGCCGGGCCGAGGCTATGCCTGACCACGATCCGTTGGCTCTGGATACGACCACGGCCAAGCAGTTGTTGGAACAGGTGGAGAGCTTTGGCAAGCCCCGGCCCATCTTCATCTTCACCGGCGGCGATCCCTTCAAGCGGGCTGATCTGTTCGATCTGGTCAATTACGGCAATGAGCTGGGGCTGGCTATGGCCGTCTCGCCGTCGGGTACACCGCTACTAAATGAAGAGAACCTGCGGCGGCTGAAAACGCAGGGCGTCAAGGCCATCTCTCTCAGTCTGGACGGCTCGACGCCGGAGCGGCACGATGATTTCCGGCGTGTGCCCGGTTCGTTTGCGTTAACCACGCGGGGCTGGCAAATCGCCCGCGACATCGGCCTGAAACTGCAACTGAACACCACCGTCACCCGCTACAACCTGGAAGATTTGCCCAACATCTTCCGTCTGGTGACGGAGTATGGGGCCATGACTTGGAGCGCCTTTTTCCTGGTTCCCACCGGTCGGGGCAAAGCCGAGGATGAAGTCAACCCGGCTGAGTATGAAGCGGTCATGCACTTCCTGTATGACTGCTCCAAATATATCAGCGCCAAAACGACCGAGGGGCATCATTACAAGCGGGTCGTCTTACAGCGGACGATTTTGGATGAGAAAGGGTTGGATTTCCGGGATTATTTCGAACTCCATCCGGTTTATGACCGGCTGCGGGCCGGGCTGGAAGCCGTGGTGGCCGAAAAGGGGCTAACCCCCAAAGATAAAATCCGGCGCACGCCGCTACACATCAACGCCGGGAATGGCTTCGTCTTCATCTCCCGCCGAGGCGATGTTTACCCCAGTGGCTTTATGCCGATCAGCGTGGGCAACGTCAAGGAGCAATCGCTGGTGGATATCTACCGCGAAGCCCCGCTCTTCAATTCCCTCCGCAGCCCCAACCAGTTCGAGGGGCGCTGCGGGTTGTGTGAGTTCGTCGGCGTCTGCGGCGGCTCCCGCTCCCGCGCCTACGCCATGACCGGCGATCCCCTGGCCGAAGAACCCTTCTGCACCTATGAACCGGGGACCTTCCCGTTTGAAGAGGAGTTGGCGGAGAAAATGGCGGGCGGGTAGATATTAGACATTGCCAAGCTATGGTCTTATTGCCAATCTGTAGAGCTTCACATGATTGATTTCAAGCAGTAAGATGCAAACTCCGACCGACCACTATACGGCAGCTTTCAGTTATAATCCAATACAATAAGTACAAAAGGAAAAGAACATGTTAAGGAATAAGCCGTAAATAACTTGTGCAGTAACTATTCAGCAGCCTCCCCCAACGATTACTTTTCGCGGGGATTTGGGGATTAGGGGATAAATTCTTAGATAAAATCCCCAAATCTCCTAATCCCCGCTATGAAATCGCTGTTTTTAGGAAAACGGCTGAATAGATACCTTGTGCATTTGAAATCGTCGTAATTAGAGATTGAATTACCAAACTGGACTGCACAAGTTATTAAAATTCCGTTCCTTAGAGACTGTTTTAACAGTGTGAACGGCTAGACTTTGGAGGTCTCCAAAGTAATTTGGGCTGTAAAAATGGGTTACAAATGAGCCGATTCTACCTCGGAAAACTGCTTTCAAGACCTCCGAAGTCTCTTTATAAAACAGCTTCTTAGGGTCTCACACAGCCCAGGGCGTATCGAAAGGTGCGGTGAACGGGAGGAGGCTTGGGCAACCCGCCCTCCTTCGATAAACTAGGACACGGCTTCGATACGGTTTCCGGTACGCTCCAACCTACTCAGGATGCTAGACTTGAAAAGTCGCCTAAATTCTGGGACGCCCCCCGTTGGAGGCAGGAAATTGGGAGCATTTCAGTTTTGGGGCAGATTTTAGACCATTTGGAAGTGTGGAAGATT
>CAZWZZ010000034.1:0-17891 GCA_964638395.1 uncultured Caldilineaceae bacterium | reverse complement strand
TCGTGATTTGGTCAAACGGGGCATTTTGCGCGAGATAACCGGTCACAAACGAAATCGCCTTTATATATTTGACCCCTATGTACGCCTCTTTATGGATTAAAATAGGGGGTGGCAGGGTGGAAGATATGGAACGTTGGAAGGTGGCTATTTCGGAGGCATTTGACTTTCCCCCGAACCCGGCGCATAATCTTGGGCATCGTTCCTTTTTGTCCACACATGCCCATAGCTATGAACATAATCCCTATTCTTGCGTTTGTGTGACAAATGTCACTAAATTTTAGTGACATTTGTTACTATTTGCGAATAAAAAATCTGCTATAATTTAACCAAACCTGTTCTATCAATTTGAATAGTATGGCGGATCGTAGCGCTTTGCGAATGTTCTGCGAGTCGCCGGAAGGAGTGAGCTATGGGAGCTGTCGCCAAATTTTGGCCGCTGTAAAAAACCACCGTCTTGAGACGGTGGTTTTTTTGTTTGTGAAAAAGCACACAGTTGTAATGCGATCTTGAAATCAGATAACTAAGGATTGAGGAGGCAATTATGGCATTATTAGGCAAGAAGAGTGATTTAGGAACCGTTCTGAATGAAAGACGGGTGTCGCGGCGAGAGTTTCTCAAATTTTGCACCGCAGTGACCGCCACCCTGGCCCTGCCCAGCACCTTTGTGCCGAGTGTGGCCAAGGCGCTGCAAGAAGCGGCCATGCGGCCTCCGGTCGTCTGGTTGGAATTTCAGGATTGCGCCGGGGATAGCGAGTCCTTTTTGCGGGCCTCGCGTCCGACGGCAGCCGATGTCATTCTGGACGTGATCTCGCTCGATTATCACGAGGTGATTATGGCGGCCGCGGGCGTTCAGGCTGAAGAGGCCAAAAAGCTAACGACCGACGCCGGCGGGCATATCGTCGTTGTCGAAGGGTCGATCCCCCTCAATGATGACGGCATCTACTGCTGCATCGGCGGTCGGACGGCTATAGACATCTTGGCCGAAGCCACCGAAAATGCCGTCGGCGTGATTGCGGTGGGCAGTTGCGCCACGTTTGGCGGCTTGCCTAAAGCCGCGCCCAATCCCACCGGCGCGGTTGGGGTGATGGATTTGGTGGACCACGTCCCGGTCATCAATCTGTCCGGCTGTCCGATGAATGTGGCCAACTTTACGGCCACGGTGGTTCATTTCTTGACGTTTGGCGAGTTTCCCGAAGTGGACGATTTACTGCGTCCCCTCTTTGCCCACGGCCAGATCATTCACGACACCTGCGAACGGCGGGGGCACTTCAATGCCGGCCGGTTCGTCAAGGAGTGGGGCGACGAGGGGCACCGGCTGGGCTGGTGTCTGTATGAGATGGGGTGCAAGGGGCCGGTGGCGACATTCAACTGCCCGACGGTGCGCTGGAACGATGGCACGAACTGGCCGGTTGGAGCCGGTCACGGCTGCATTGCTTGTGCAGCCCCCGGTTTCTTTGATCGGCCCATTTATGAGCCGGTCGATATTCAGGAGGCCAACCCGCCCGCCCTTTATCCGGCTGTCGAGCAGGAGCCGGAAGCGATGTCTGCCGGTAGCGCAGCCACGCTGGGGGCCGTGGGCGGACTGGTCGTCGGGGCCGGCGCGGCGGCGGCCGTGGCGGTTTCCCGGTCGGGTCAATCAGAAGAGCCAGTCGAAGAGTAGGGAGGTGACCTATGGCTATCAACCGCAGAGATTTCTTAAAAGTGGCCGGAGCCAGTGTCGGCAGCCTGGTTCTATCAGTCGGCCAAACGAAAAAAGCCTCGGCCGAGACGACTCCCGAAGAGGCCAGACAGCATCCCTCGATGCTGTACGACACGACCTTGTGTGTGGGCTGCCGGGCATGTCAGAATGGCTGCCGCAGTTGGAACGAGACCGCCGTTGAATTAGATCCGTCCCAAGGCATATACGACGCCCCCGATGATTTATCGGGTAGCACCTGGACGGTCATCCAACTCTATCAAGACGAGACGGCGGAAGACCCCAATGATCGAGAGAATTGGGCCTTCGTCAAACGTAACTGTATGCATTGTCTCGACCCGGCTTGTGTCTCGGCTTGTACGGTCGGGGCGCTGCAAAAAACCGAAGAGGGGCCGATTATCTATGATATTGACCGCTGCTTTGGCTGCCGCTACTGTATGGTGGCCTGTCCCTATCAAGTGCCCCGATACCAATGGTGGACAACGACGCCCCTGGTTCAAAAATGTACCTTCTGTTTCGGTGATGTCCGGTTTGAGGGGGAGGCCCATCCAAAGAACCGGCTGGCTCAAGGCTTAGGTCCCCGCTGTGTTGAGGCTTGCCCGACCGGCGCTTTGATGTGGGGACCGCGAGAGGAGATGCTGGCCGAGGCCCATAGCCGCATCGAGGCTGACCCCGGCAAATATGTGGAGGATCGGGTCTATGGCGAGCATGAAGTCGGGGGCGCTCTACAGCTTGTCCTCTCCCACGTGCCCTTCGAGAAACTGGGCCTGCCCACCCTCGGTTCGGAGCCGCTGCCGAGCCTGACCGACCCGGTCAATTGGTCGGTGCCGGGTGTTGTCATCGGTATGGGGGGCCTGATGAGCGCAATTTACTACACCCGCTCTCGCGGCGAAACAGACGACACAGGCTCAAAGGAGGCGTAACATGGCCACGACAACAATGAAGATGGAAAGACGCAGTGGTTTCCCGGTTGGCACCTTGATTTTATGGATCGTGGTTCTGGTCGGGGTCTGGGCGTCGATTATCCGCTACTCTCAAGGGTTAGGCGCATCCACCAATTTGGCCGACAGCCGCCCGTGGGGGTTGTGGATCGGGTTTGACGTGATGGCCGGGGTGGCTCTGGCAGCCGGGGGCTTTACCCTGGCGGCGGTTGTCTATATCTTTCGCCTCAAACGCTTCTACCCGCTACTGCGACCGACCATTCTAACCGCTTTTTTGGGCTACATCCTGGCCGCCGGCTCGATTCTGTTCGATCTGGGTCGCCCGGATCGCTTTTATCACCCCTTCTTCTTCTGGAACCACCATTCGGTCATGTTTGAGATTGCCTGGAGCGTGATTAGCTACCTGACGATCCTGGCCCTTGAAAACAGTCCCCTGGTCGCGGAGCGGTTCAAACTGAAGGGGCTGTTGCGTTTCCTGCGGCGGATCGTGATCCCGGTGGTTATCTTGGGCATCATCATCTCGACCCTGCACCAATCCTCGCTGGGCGGGCTATTCTTACTGGCCCCCCAACGGATGCACCCGCTGTGGTATGCTCAGATCCTGCCGATTCTCTTCTTTGTGTCGGCGGTCATGGTCGGCTTCGCTATGGTCATCGTCGAGTCAACGCTAAGCGCCGGGGCCTTCCGCCATCGCCTTGAACTCAATTTGTTGAGCGAAATCGGCTCCTGGCTGCCCTACATCATCGGCCTGTATCTTATTCTCAACCTGGGCAATCTGGCCGTGACCGGAAAATTGGGCCTCCTGTTTGAGGGGAGCTTTGCCAGTACTCTCTTTCTGGTCGAAATCGGGATCGGGGTGATCCTGCCTCTGGTTTTGTTACTTATCCCTACGATCAGGAACAGCGCCGGCGGACTGTTTATCAGCGCCCTGCTGATCGTCTTGGGCGTCATTCTCAACCGGTTTAACGTCAATGCTTTTGGTCAGGGCGGCGCTTTCTACGCCCCGACCTGGATGGAGTTTGCCATCACCGCCGGGTTGATTTCTCTGGGCGTGTTACTCTATATGTTCGCCGTCAAAAATTTCCCGGTGCTGGGGCAGCACGCTACGGACGCTCATTAACCTATTTAGTGTAACTATTCAGCCTGTTGATGCAATCAAAACCTGTCAGGTTTTCAAAAGCGATTTTGGATGAAAATTTATTGCCAGATGGAACGATTGGGTCTTTTAAGGACACATTCGGAAACCTGACAGGTCTGGTTCCTGTTTGATTAAGATTTTAAAGGAAAAAGGAGACAAAAATTATGGCTAAGATTGCAGTTGACCCTATCACCCGCATTGAAGGGCACCTTCGTATCGAGGTAGAAGTCGAGGATGGCGTTATCACCGATGCCTGGGCCTCCAGCACCATGTGGCGCGGCATCGAGGCAATTTTGAAAGGACGAGACCCGCGTGGGGCCTGGTTGATGACCCAGCGCATCTGTGGCGTTTGAACGACCGTTCATGCCGTCTGCTCCGTGCGAGCAGTAGAAGATGCTTTAGGAATTGAGATCCCGCCGAATGCCCGTATGCTGCGTAATCTAATTGCCGGGATTCAGTATGTGCAGGATCATGTCATCCATTTTTACCATTTACACGCCCTGGATTGGGTCGATATTGTTAACTCGCTTGAGGCCGACCCGGCGGCGACATCGGAACTGGCCCAGTCCATCTCCGATTGGCCCCTATCCAGCCCGGTCTACTTCAAAGGCGTTCAAGATCGGCTAAAAGCCTTTGTGAATACCGGACAGCTTGGCCCCTTTGCCAACGCCTATTGGGGCCATTCCGCCTATAAATTGCCGCCGGAGGCCAACCTGATGGCGGTGGCCCACTATCTGGAAGCGCTCGATTTTCAGCGGGAGTTCATCAAGGGGCACGCCATTTTAGGGGCTAAAAATCCCCACTTACAGACCTATCTGGTCGGCGGTATGGCCAGCCCCATCGATCCCAACAGCCAGGCGGCCATCAACGCCGACAAGATTGCCGCCATCAAGGGAATGATCGCCAAAGCCAAAACATTTGTCGAGCAGGTCTACTTGCCGGATGTGCTGGCCGTTGCGCCCTCCTATCTGGAGTGGGCCGAGGTTGGCGAGGGTATCGGCAACTTCCTTTCTGTGGGCGAGTTTCCGCAGGCCAATGGCGACCCCTGGCTACCGGCCGGGGTCATTCTGGATCGGGATTTGAGTACGGTGCATCCGGTCGAGCAAGAAAAGATCACCGAACACGTCTACAACTCCTGGTACAGCTACGAAGATGAAACCGTAGGGAAACACCCCTGGGACGGGGACACTGTGCCCAACTACACCGGCCCCCAACCGCCTTACGAGTTCCTGAACACCGGCCCCGATGACAAATACAGTTGGGTGAAAGCCCCCCGCTTAGAGGAGCGACCGATGGAGGTTGGTCCCCTGGCCCGGATGTTAGTGGCCTACGGCGCCGGCCACCCGGAGGTCCAGGCCACGGTCGACACGGTCTTGGAAACGTTAGGCGTTGGCCCGGAGGTTCTCTTCTCGACGCTGGGCCGGATTGCCGCCCGAACCGCCGAAACGGTGGTCGTGGTCAACCAACTGGACGGTTGGCTGGATGAGTTGGCGGCCAACATCGCCACCGGCGACCTGAGTATCCACGCCGGGGAGATGTGGAAGCCGGAACAATGGCCGGCCGAAGCTCAGGGGTATGGTCATCACGAAGCCCCGCGGGGCGCGTTGGGCCACTGGATTCGGATCAAAGATCGTAAGATCGAAAATTATCAATGCGTGGTACCTAGCACCTGGAACTGCTCCCCCCGCGACTCCGAAGGGCGAATGGGGCCTTACGAAGCCGCCCTGATCGGTACGCCCATCGCTGACCCGGAGCAACCGCTAGAGATCCTGCGGACGATTCACTCCTTCGACCCCTGTATGGCCTGTGGCGTACACGTGGTCGATGCCACGGGGCGGGAAATCACGCGAGTTACCTTTAACACGGCCAACACCTGCTGATGAGCCAGGATAATCACGGCCAGAAAACAAACGACAAAACCCTGATCTTAGGGGTCGGTAATTTGCTCATGGCCGATGATGGTATCGGCATCCGGGTGATCGAGCGTTTAGAAGAAGCGTATGAGCTACCGGAGGAGGTCCAAGTCCTTGATGGCGGAACGTTGGGCATGGACCTCCTCTATTACTTAGAAGGGGTTCGCAACCTGTTGATTGTCGATGCGGTGGAGACCGGTCAAGCGCCGGGCGCGTTGATTCGTCTGGAGGGTGAGGCGGTCCCGGCGCATTTCTCGATCAAGATGTCACCCCATCAGTTTGGCATCCCGGATATGCTGTTTGCGGGCAAATTGAGAGACATCTACCCGGAAGAGATAGTTCTGCTAGGGGTCCAGCCGGGTTCGCTAGATGTGACGTTGGAGCTGTCGCCCGCCGTCGCCGCCCAGTTGGAGCCTCTGGTCGAGCAAGTTCAGGCAGAGTTGGCCCGGTGGGGATCACCGTTAAAGCAGCGTGAAACTTAAGCGGTAATAAAAATGGAAATACAAAATTTCGTATTAGGCCCTTTTTATGATCTGAAAAGAATGGTGGTCGGGGCCGTGGCGACGCCGCCACCCTCTCGCGTGGTGTCCGAGCAAGGGTTGGCCGCCGCTCGGGCCGTTTTAACGGTAGCCGGCTGCACCCTGACGGCTTGCACGGAGGAGAACTTACACACCTGGCCAACCTCGCTGTCGCCTGATCGGGTTTATGATCTGGTTGCGGCCTGGCAACTCTGGCCCTCCTCCGCCTTTTTTGCTTGCCCCACGACCCAGAACGGCGAGGCCCGGTTTGCCTACCGCTTGTACAAAATGATCCCCGTCGTCAAGATGAAGCTCAAAACGGCGGTCAAACCCCGCTACATTATCTACGACATCGAGTGGGGGATCGGCAGCGGTGGGTATCACACTTTTCTAATCGACCAAACTGACACTGCCGGGACGAAGCGCACGACCCTGTCTATTTTTACGACGTTTCCCCCATCCTGGCTTTTCTTGGAGGGGCTGCACGATCAGACCAATCACGACATCTATCACAAGTTGACGGCCATCCAGGATCGTGAAGATGGCTAAACCGGGCATGATTATTACCGGCGCGGCCGGTTTTCTGGGTAGCCATCTAGTCAAGGAATTTCAACCTGAGTATGATATTTTTGCCATCGACCGGCAGTTACCGCCGGATAGCGACCTATCGGAGGGCGCTGGTATCGAGTGGTTTCAGGTAGACATCAGTCACATCGACGCCTTGAATGAGGTCTTCCTCAGTATCCGGCAGAAGAGCGAGGTTGGGCTACTGTTACATCTGGCCGGCTATTACGATTTCACCGGCGAGGATCATCCCGATTACCGGCAGAGCAACGTCGAGGGGATGCGGAACGTTCTGGAATTGGCCACGCTGTTTGATTTGAAAAAACTGATCTTCACCAGTTCTGTGGCCGCCTGTCCTTTTCCGCCATCGGGCCAGACCGTCAATGAAGAGACCCCGCCGGCCGCGCCGCCGCCCTATTCACAATCCAAACGAACGGGGGAAGAAATGCTGCGCGACTATCAAGACCAGATTCCCTCGACGATTGTGCGACTGGCGGCTATCTTTACCGATTGGTGCGAATACGAACCCCTGGACAATTTTCTAAAGACTTGGTTCTTCGGCGGCTTGACCGCCCGTATTCTCGGCGGTCAAGGTCAGTGGGCTATTCCTTATATCCATATGGAAGATATGGTCGCCTTTTTCCGCCGAGTCGTGGAGCGGGCCGATCAGTTGGAACCCCTGACTGTCTTGCAGGCGTCACCCAACGGGGCCACGACGCAACTCGAGCTGTATCGTGAGGCGACCCGGAGCTACTATGGCCGCCCGCGAGCGGCCGTCCATATGCCGAAACCTGTGGCCCAGGTGGGCATTAGATTCCGGGAGATGCTCGGCCGGATGACCGGTCAGATGCCCTTCGAGCGCTCCTGGATGGGGGATTATATTGACCTGCAACTGAAAGTTGACGCCTCGAAGACCCATCACTGTCTGGATTGGACGCCCTCTCCGGAGCTGGACATTTTGGAACGAATGTCAACGATGGTGCAGAATCTGCGCCAGCATCCCGAAGAGTGGGCCAGGCGACGCCAGCGGCGCATCGAGCATAGAATGTAATCAGGAGAGAAGATCAGGCGAGGGGTATGACGAAACCAGGCATTATAATCACCGGAGCGACCGGCTTTTTGGGCGGGCGCTTAATCCAGCATTTATGCCGGACGTATCAAATCTTCGCCTTGGGGCGGCGGTCGCCTCAGGAAGCCAGAGCGCCTGTGGGGCCGGATATCCATTGGTTTCAGGTTGACATCGGCCACTTCGAGCCGCTGCGGGAGGTGTTCTACCGCATCAGGGAAATGGGCGGGGCTGATATTCTGTTGCACATGGCCAGCTACTACGATTTTACCGGCGAGGAACACCCGGAGTATATCCGCACCAATGTCTTCGGAACCCGGAATATCCTGGAACTATCTGTCCCTTTGGAGTTGAAAAATTTCATCTTTACCAGTTCTGTGGCCGCCTGTCCTTTTCCGCCGCCGGGCGAAGCGGTGACCGAGGATACGCCGCCGACCGCCTCGCCCCCCTATTCCCGCTCAAAACGGCTGGGCGAGGAGATGTTGCACGAGTTTCGAGACCAGATTCCCTCCTCTATTTTGCGGCTGGCGGCCATCTTTAGCAATTGGTGTGAATACGAACCGTTGCACAATTTTTTGGCGACGTGGTGTTCCAACGGGTGGGATTCCCGTATCCTGGGCGGTCGAGGCCAATGGGCCATTCCCTATCTACACGTGCGGGATTTACTCTCATTTTATTTGACCGTCATCGAGAAGAGCGCCGACTTAGAGCCGCTGGAAGTATTGCAAGCCTCTCCCCACGGCTGCACCACCCACCTCGAGCTGTTTCAGGAAGCGACTCGCTGTTTTTACGGAACGCCCCGCACGGCGCTCTATATGCCGAAACCGCTGGCCCGGCTGGGCATTGCCATGCGGGAGCAATTAGGGCGCGTCACCGGTCAGATGCCTTTCGAGCGATCCTGGATGGGCGAGTATATTGACCTTAAGCTGAATATCGACGCTTCGAGGACACATCGTCGTCTTGGCTGGTCTCCCTCTGAGGAGTTGGACATTCTCAACTGTATGCCGACGATGATCGACAATATGCAGACCTATCCCGAAGAGTGGCAAGTGCGGTATGAAATGTCGAAGAAAGGTGTCAAGAAGACATCCGGGGCAAAATTTAGGGGAACCGGTGGTCACCAGTCACAAACATTGTCTGAAAAATGATAGACAAGCATCGAGGCGTTAGTGTGCCTTCTTTAGATAAACCCACAAGCCGCTGCGCTCGTAGGCAATGACATCGGCCCGCGCTCTGCGGGCTTTTTTTATGGCCGCTTTATCAAGGCTATCGGTTTGGTCTAATTCAACATACCCTACAATGTCCCACCGGTCGAGCGAATATCGCCTCGAAGCCGGCCCTTTGGCGTCGATAACGGGCGCGTGTTGTTTATTGTGATATTGCCTGATAAGCATAAACAACAATATTGCTATCAGGGCAGATACGCCCCACATGAGGTTCATCTCTAGATTAAATACCACCTATGACTCTCCAAGAAAAAATTTCTTTATCCACCTTAAATTATACTTTTTCGAGTTACGAGCTAGTTACAACAACCAACTGAGTGGGGCAAACTATGGGTCCCCCGGTCTCCAGCCCTGCTGCCGCCGCCATTCTTCTGGACGGTGTCGCATCGTCTCGATCATCAGCGGTAGACGCCTGAGGATATGCCGCTCCGGGCGGGGCGACCAATCGAGGCGGCGCCGTGTCCGCGAGGCGTCGATGTTGAGTTGCAAGTCAATGTACGCACGCATCCAGGCCCGCTCGAAAGGCATGTCGTCGGTCAAGCGTCCCCACTGCTCCCGCAGCCAGAGGCCCACCCCGGCCAGCCAGTGAGGCACATAGACCGGCGTTCGAGGCGTCCCGTAAAAACAGCGAGTCGCCTCCCGAAACAGCTCGCGGTGCGTGGTGCAGCCGTCGGGCGAGGCTTGCAATACTTCCAACGGCTCCAAGTCGGTGTGCTTTTCGATCACCCTGTCGTAAAAAGAAAGAAGGTCTTGCACGTGCAGGTAGGGAACCGCCGATTGGCCCCGACCGGCCAGGAGACGACGGTTCCACCGGTGTGAGGACCAGGTTTGTAGAAAGTTGTCCAGGAGAGCGTACTGGCCCCAATCGCTAAAGATGGCCGCCAGGCGGACAATGCAGGCCGGAACAGAGTCTCGATATTCATAGAGCATTTCTTCGCCGAGCCGTTTAGAGCGGCCATAGGGCGTGGTCGCCAGCGGCGGGGTCTCCTCGGTGATGGCTTGACCCGGCTCAGGGAAAGGACAGGCCGCCAGCGAACTGGTGAAGATGAATTTTTTCAGGGAGAGTGCCGTCGAATGGTCTAGAAGGTTTCGCGTGCCGGTGACGTTGGTCTGCAAGTACTCCGGATGTTCCTCCCCGGTAAAATCGTAATAGCCGGCCAGATGCACCAGGAACTCGGCTCCCCCCAGCGCCTTGATCTGCCGGAATACGCTGCCCAGAGAGTCGAAATGGCCGATGTCAACCTGGAACCACTCGACATTCACGGCCTCGGAAATGATGCCGTCCGCTGGCCAGCGCCGATCCAGGGCAAAAATCTGATGGTTCCGGCTCAAATGCTCGACCAGATAGCTGCCCACGAAGCCGGTCGCTCCGGTGATGATGATTCCGGTCTTGGTCATTGAGCTAATTCATCCTAAAATCTGGGACATACTCGATTACAATGACAGATAAAACGAATACCTTCAACGCCACTGATTTAACCAGCGTACCTGTCCGATCCAATCATCGGCGTTTGTTTCCGAGAGCAAACGATCCAATGCTTTGACCAAATCCGACAGCGTCCATCGGCTCTGTGCAGCCAAAATAATGCCGTGATGTTGAGGATAACGGTGGGCCAACTGCATAAAATCACCGATGTTGAAAGTAAAAATCGCCCGCCCTTGAGCCGTCGCGCCCAAGAGTTGGCTCTCATCAGCAGCATCCATCGCTATCCACTCGTTGGGGGTCCGGGTCACATCGTGGCCGCGAGTAATGAGCGCCGAATGAAGGGCTTTCATCGAAGCATCGGCATCTAAATGCAACCGAAGTTTAGCCATGCGTGGCCTCTAACTGCTCCTCTACAGCGATGGTCTGGTCAATTTCGGCCTGATGCGCCTCGTAAAAAGCCCGTGCCTCTTTCACCTGAGTTTCACTGAGATCATACTCCGCCGCAATCTCCGTTATGGACAGCCCCCATTGTTGGGCCGCGATGATAACTGTTTGGACACGGAGGCCGGTTCCGCGTAAAATAGGCGTCGGCTGCCCGGACGCACCTCGACGGTAGGTAATGTGGGGAAAAGCGGGGTCATCAAGCTGTTGACCCAAGGCTCCGACCTTTTCGGCTACGGCCCATAATATAAATTGGTTGAGTGAGACACCCTGTTGGGCGGCCCATCGTTCAGCCTCCTGCTTGAGTTGTGGCGGTAAATTCAAAGGATAACGAGCCATTTTAATTGTCTCCATAAAGTTGACATCATATGAAGCATCACATTATATATCAAGTATAATTTTAACCAAAGAGAAAAACAAATGCGCGATGAAATTTGGGCCACTACTGAGGCAGGACACGGTAGGTACTCTTCACCCCTGTATTTGGCGAATTTGTAATTTGGAGACGGCGACAGTATTCTACAGCCGAGATTTAGCCTGTGTAAAACATGAAGCGTAACAAAACGTATTGGCTACGATTGAGCAGTTTCTTTGTCATAACATTGAGCATCGCTCTTCTTGGCCTGCCGTTTCTACTCGGCGGGTTATCGACGGTAGCTCTGCTCTATGCCCCCTGCTCCGGGGAAGGGCCGCACCCTGACAGGGCCGGTTACACCTGGGAGGATGTAACGCTCGAAGCGCGGGTGGGCGGCCAGTTTCGGGGCTACTTTATCCACGGCAGCAATGGGGCGGCGATCATCATTCCGCCGGCCCTGAACAGCGGGCGCAGTGGTCGCTGGCCCCAAATTCAGTTGCTCGTTGAGCATGGTTACGCCGTCTTCACCTTCGAGTCGCGTCCGTGCGCCGGGATGGAACCGTTGAGTTTGGGCTACGATGAGGTCAATGAAGTGGCCGATGCCCTGGATTACCTGCTGACCCGGCCTGACGTGGACCCCGACCGGATCGGTATCTATGGCTTCTCCTCCGCCGGGGCCACGTCGGTGATGGCGGCGGCTCAGTTGCCGGAAATCGATGCCGTCGTCGCCGAGGGAGGCTACGGCGATTTCCTCGACAACGCCCTCGGTCAAACCACCCAGGGTGGTATCGCCGGTTATGTCGAATGGGCCTATCGCCAGCCCTTCCGCCCCATCTACCGCCGGGTCATCGGCCACGATTTGGAACGCCTTAGCCCCGTCAGCGTTATCGACCAGATCGTCCCCCGCCCCATCCTGCTGATTTACGGCAGCCGCGAAGTCAGCCTATCCGGAGCGCGAGAACAGTTAGCCGCTGCGGGCGACAATGCCGAGTTGTGGGTCGTCGAGGGGGCGGGGCATGGGGATTATTTTGCTGTGGCCCCAGATGAGTATGAGATGCGGCTGGTGGGGTTTTTTGATGAGGCGTTGGCTCGAAGCGAGTGATCGGCCCAATTTATGGTTAATTCTTTTCCCCTCCTCCCCCGTTATGGTATAATTGAACGAGTGACATAAATATTTGGCAATCGCTTTGACCCGCCCCGACGCTATGACAATTTTAACCATCTCTGACCTGGGTAAATATTTTGGTGGCCAGGATATTTTTGCCCATCTCAATCTTTCCATCAATGCCGATGACCGCATCGCTCTGGTTGGCCCGAACGGTCAGGGGAAGACAACCCTGCTCAAAATTTTGGCCGGGATGGAAACGCCCTCGGAGGGTACGGTTCAGCACTCGAAAAATTTGACCGTCGGTTATTTGGAACAGCATACCTCGCTGGTGGCCACCGATAGCACGCTCTGGAATCTGGCCCTGACGGCTTTTGACGAGGTGCGGGCGCAAGAGGCCGAATTGAAGCGGCTGGAAGTGGCCCTGGCCGAGACGCCGGATGAGCCGCGCCATAGTGAATTACTGGCCGAGTATGGCGAGTTGCAGGCCCGGTTTGAGCTGGCCGGGGGCTACACCTACGAGCAGACCATCGACCAGGTTTTGACCGGCCTGGGCTTTGGGCCGCAGGAATACCAACAACCGCTGGCCCAATTGAGCGGCGGCCAGCAGAGCCGGGCGCACCTGGCCACCCTGCTGCTGGAGCGGCCCGATTTGCTGCTGCTGGATGAGCCGACCAATCACCTCGATCTGGCCTCGGTGGAGTGGCTGGAGAATTATTTGCAAGCCTGGCCCCAAGCCTTTGTGGTGGTCTCCCACGACCGCTACTTTCTGGACAAAGTGGCCAACCGGGTCTGGGAACTGGCTTTTGGTCAGGTCGAAACCTATCGGGGCAACTTCTCCCACTACGTTCAGCAGCGGACGGAGCGTTTCGAGCGGCGGCTCAAGGAGTACGAAGCCCAGCAAGAGTTCATCGCCAAGGAGGAGGAGTTCATTCGGCGGAATATCGCCGGGCAGCGGACCAAGGAGGCCCAGGGGCGGCGCAAACGGCTGGAGCGGATGCCCAAGCTGGCCCAGCCCCGGCAACACCAGGCCATGAAGCTCCCGGTGCAGACCACCCTCCGCTCCGGCGATCTGGTGCTGGCCACCCACGAGTTAATGGTCGGCTATCCCAACGCCGAGCCACTCTTTACCTGTCCCGATCTCGAAATTCGGCGCGGCGAGCGCATCGCGCTGATCGGCCCCAACGGATCGGGCAAGACGACCTTTCTCAAGACGATTTTGGACCGGCTGGAGCCGCAATCCGGGGCGATTCGCTTCGGGGCGGGGGTCAAACCCGGCTACTTTGCCCAAACCCACGCCAGCCTCGATCTGTCAGCCACGGTCCTGGATGAAATTTTGACGGTACAAAATCTGCCCATCGGGGAAGCGCGTAATTATCTGGGCCGCTTTCTCTTTTCCGGGGATGATGTTTTCAAACCTATCGAGTCGCTATCGGGCGGCGAGCGCAGCCGGGTGGCGCTGGCCAAGTTGACCCTGACCGGGGCCAATTTTCTCATTCTCGATGAGCCGACGAACCATCTCGATATTCCCTCCCAGGAAATTTTGGAGGAGGCGCTGGCCGATTTCAGCGGCACGATTTTGATGACCTCCCACGACCGGTATTTCATCGATGCCCTGGCCACCCACGTCTGGGCTTTGGAACCGGCCGACAAGACGGTGGCGGTGATGAAGGGGGGGTATAGCCATTATCTGGCTGCTCGTAATGGGCAGGCAGAGACCGGCCGGGCAGCGACAGAGCCTGACAAGAGCGACAGCCAGCGGCAGCGGGAGCAGACCAAGGCCGCGCAGCGGGAGGCCGAGCGTCGGGCCAAAGAGATGGCCGAAATCGAGGAACTAATCGAGGCCACCGAGGCCAAACTGGCCAAACTGGCCCAAGATTTGGAGAGCGCCAGCCATGCCCAGGATGTGCCGCAGCTTCAAAAATTGGGACAGGATTATCAAGAGACCGAAACAAAATTGGATGAACTACTTAATCAGTGGGCTGATTTAGAGACCGCTTAAATTTTTCAGAAAGAGTGTAGTATTATGACAGATAAAATCGTTATTGGCTTGACCGGGAATATCGCTACAGGTAAAAGTTTGGTTTTACGGATGCTTCAGGAGTTGGGGGCGACGACCATCGACGCCGATAAATTGGTGCATAAATTGATGGAACCCAACAAGCCTGCTTATAATACTATCGTCGAGGAGTTTGGTAAATTCATCCTCGATGAGGATGGGCGCATCAACCGCCCCAAGCTGGGTAAAATCGTCTTCGGCATGCCGGCCGGGTTGGCCAAGCTGGAGTCGATTACCCACCCGGCTGTTCGTCAAGAAATTTCGCGGCGCGTTGAGGAAGCCCCGACTCAGGTGGTGGTCGTCGAGGCCATCAAGCTGTTTGAAGCAGGGATAGCCGAGCAATGTACCGCCAATTGGGTGGTCACCGCGCCGCCGGAGTTGCAGTTCAAGCGGCTGGTGGAACGGCGTAAGATGCCCCAGGAACAGGCCAAACAGCGAATCAAAGCCCAGGCTCCCCCCGCTGAAAAGGTCGCTAAGGCCGATTTGGTCATCGACAACAGCGGTGATTTGGTCAAAACATGGACCTTTGTCAAGCAAGCCTACAGCGCCCTGCTGGAAAAACAGGCCCAGGCTTCGGCGACGCCCGAACCCACCCCCGACCCCGTGCCGGAACCGGCCGCCGCTCCGGCCCCCTCCAATCCGCCCGTCACCCTGCCCGAAAACCTCAACCTCGAGCAGGTCACGATCCGGCGGGCGAAACGGGGCGACCTGGATACGATGGCTCAACTCGTCGCCGATGGTACGCAAGGGGCCATCGCCCCCGATCTGAGCCAGATGATGGAGGCGCTCTTCTCGCGGGCCTACATTGTGGCTCAATATGAGGAGGAACAGGTCATCGGCATCGCCGGCTGGCAAACGGAGAACCTGATTGCCGGTCTGCAAGATTTTTACGTGCTGCGGGATGATCTGTGGGAGAGCGTGGGGGCAAAGATGTTGGCCATGATCCATGAGGAAATCGACAAACTCTCCTGCGAAGTGTCGATTGTGTTCATCGACGACCGGGCCGGGCCGAAGCCGGTTGAATTTTTCGAGAGCCAGGGGTACGAACGGAGCGAGGTCAACAAGCTGGGCTATATGTGGGAGGATGCGGCCAAGGAGTGGCAGCCGGAAAATTCGAGCCTGCTCTACAAAAAGTTGCGGGAACAGCGCATCATGGTGCCCATGTAAATTTGGGCATTTTTCCGAAGCGTATTATCATCCTCATACTTTTAGCTAGAGACAAAACGAGGCATAGCAATGGAAGCGATCAAAAAGTTTGCCGAAAATCATCCCCAAATCACCTCCTGGATCGTGTTGGCCATCGGTATGGTCATTATTTTGGTTTGGTCGGCCAGGGATGTCGGTTTCACCGGCAGCCAATGGACGGCCCTGATTATCACCACCATCCTGCTGGCCGGGGCCTGCGTCTGGATCATCGGCTGGGAGGATGATGAGGATGCCCTCCTGGAGGAAGAGGCTCAAGCCAAAGCTCAATCTAATGAGACGGCGAAGGAAAGTGAAGCCTCTTAGGCAACTCCAAGAAAATAATTATCCACAATCCGTAAAGCGTAAAACGAAAAACGTAACGGCTCTGAACGATAGACAGGCTGTGACCATTCAGGTATGTCATTTCGAGCCGTTACAGGCAGGCATAGGGATGCCCTGCCTACTTTAATTTTTTAATTTGGTATTGGGTCGATAAAATCGTAGCGGAACTCGATCAACAGAGATTGGTTCGGCTCCAGAGACACGGTTAAATCGGCCAGCCCAATCAAAACCACCACATACTCCCCCGACGTTAAATCCTCAAACTCCGTGGCATACGGCCCCAGGGCCGGTTGGCTGCCGGTCGATTGGGGTACACTCTGCCAGCCCCCGCTGCGGATAACTACCGGATGCTCGGCCAGCCCCACAGCCCGGACGCCAATGATACTGCCATTATTCTGGCCACCATCATTATCCCGCTCGACGACGCGCCCCTGCCAGGCAAAGTCCGGGGTGGGGGTTGGGGTGGCGGTAGGTTCCGGTGTAATGGTCGCGGCCGGGGGTGGTGAGGCTTGAGCCACGACGGCGTCGCCCGTGGCGTTCGTGGCTACCGGGCGGTGGGGCTTGGCCCCCTGACCCACAATGGGCGGCGATTGAGCCAGGCCCTCCGTGGCATGGGTTCCGGTGGGCGAAAAGATGATGTCGGCCTGCCCCGTACCATCCACGAAGAGGCTGTATCGAGCGCCGGTACTGACCGCCTCGACCAGATAAACGCCTGCCCCCAACCCGTCGAACTCACACTGTAAGTTGCCACCGTCGGAAAATTGAACCTCACAAAACTGTTCGGTGCCCCGGGCCGAATGGAGGGCCACGACCTGGCCAAGCCGCCCTTCGATTGAGGCGACGATGCGACTGTTTTGGGCGGAAGTGGCCTGAGGGCCGTTGCTGTTCCGCACCAGACGTGCCCGCCAGCCGGTGATGCCCGGCGGCAACACGTTCAAATCGAACACCGCCGATACACTCTCCTGACCGGCCAAATGAACCGGCAGGTTACTCCCCAGCGCTTCCGGGGCGATGACGTATTGCCCCGCCGCCAGGTTTTCAAACGTACAGAGGCCATCCTGATTGGTGGTGCAGGCGCGTCCTGCCCCGGCCCCGCCGAGGGAACGCAAACGAACGGGCAGCTCATCAAGCCCGGACACTTTGACCGCTACGGCTGCCCCGCCGGTGCGGGTAATGTTTCGCCCGGCGACGACGCCCAGCCAGCGGGTGACCGGCGTCGGTTCCGGAGACGGGGTGATGGTCGGCAGCAGCGGGGCGAACGTCGCCGTGGGTGAGGGGCCTGGCAGCGGCGAGACTGGAGATACGCCGGTGGGTGTCCGCGTGGGCAGCCTGTCCCCCGTCGATTGGGCAATCGAGGGAACCAGGGGGGCCACCGGCGAGCCGCTGATGGTGGCAACGATGATCAGGAGCGTTGTGGCAATTAACAGGGTTAAGGCTGATTTGGGTGCTTGGCGCATTGTCGGTATGGGTGGTGGTTTAGTTGTTAATAATAGTCACAACGTATTATACGTTTTTTTAGGGGGACTCTTCAAGCCGTACTTTTTGCCTGGTTTTGTGGCCGAGTGGCCTCTGACTTTGCCTTGATCTCCGTTTTTGACTAAAATCAAGTCTATATGTTGTGGTTGTGAGAGCGTCATACTAAATAACCCCGTTTTCCTGCTTGGGTGATAAGTCAGTGGTCAGTTGTCCTTTGTCCTTTGCAACGGACCAGTGACAAATGACAACTGACTCCAAGCTCGGATTTTTGGGATAATTATTTTTCTGGCACTGCCTAATTTCATCGTAGAAATGTAATCGCAGAGGAGAAGAAATTATGGAAATTTTAGGCATCGATATTGGCGGCTCCGGCATCAAAGGGGCCCCGGTCGATCTGGTCGAGGGGAAATTCGCGGCGGATCGGCAGCGCATCAAAACGC
>CAZWZZ010000033.1:0-17975 GCA_964638395.1 uncultured Caldilineaceae bacterium | reverse complement strand
ATACCTCTTCCCCCTTTCTGTCAATTTCCCTTTTTCTCCCCTCCGGGAATTGCTGGTCCGGCAGCATTACCTTTTATTTGCTGCCTGCTATTATGGAAAACTTGAGAGGATTTTGTTTTGATTGATAACCTTGTCATCGACACCTTCTTTATGTTACAATCAATCCATTGTGCCCAACAACAAAAAGAGATAAAGGAACGAACTATGACTAAATTTGTTAAACTTACGATTTCCATCCTGGGCAGTATGCTGTTGTTCGGATCGTTAGCCTTGTATGGTCTGGCAAATGAACCAAAAACCACGCTCCTACCTGTGGAGAATATAACAACAACCTCAGTCAATACAGTGAAACAGACTGTGCAGATAACCTTTACACCTGTCGCAACAATTTTTTTACCTATCGCCCTTAAACCGGCTATCCCTATCAATAGTTTGGAAATCTCTAATATCATCCCGTCCGGAAGTGATGAGACCGTAGAGATAAGGAACAACGGACCTGATGGACAATCCATGAACGGTTGGCAATTGGTAAGCGTCAGAGGCACACAAATCTTTACTTTTCCAAATGGGATTACTTTGGGAGTAGGTCAGACCTTACGCATACATTCTGGCCCCGATGCGATAGATAATCCACCAAGCGATTTATTTTGGTCAACGAATTTTCTTTGGAACAACAACGGTGATAAAGCCGAGTTGAAAGACGATCAAGGGCAAGTACGTGATACATTATGTTATGGTGATGGCTGCCCCTAAACTTTATCGAAAATAGAGCGCATATTATAGACTGTTCGCCTTTGCTACCGCCGCCCCCGCTCGTAGGGCCGACCCAACGCCGCCGGTAACTCAGTGCGCCCGGCCAGAACAATCAGCGCCAAAATAATGCCGACGTAGGGCAGCATCAGGATAAATTCGGGCTGTACCTCGACGCCGATCACTTGCAGGCCGTTGGTCAGCGAGCGGAGCAGGCCAAAGAGCAACGCCCCGACAAACACCCGAATCGGCTGCCAGCGGCCCAACATGGCAATGGCGATGGCAATAAAGCCCTGGCCGACGGTCATTCCCGGCACAAAAAAGCTCAGGTCCACGACGGCCAGAAACGCCCCGCCCAGTCCGGCCATTAGCCCGCCGATGGCGATGGCCAGGTAGCGCACCCGAAAGACGTTGACCCCGGCGGCATCGGCGGCCAGGGGATTCTCGCCGACGGCCCGCACCTCCAGGCCGAAGCGGGTCCGGCTCAGGATGAAGGCAAAAATGAGGACGAGTAGCCAGGCTCCGTAGACAAGCCACGGCTGGCGGAAGAGGGCCGGGCCAACGATAGGCAGGTCGCTCAACAGCGGGATGGCCAGCTTCGGCGCGGCGACGTCCAGGGTCGGGAAGCGCCGCCCGAACATATCACGAAAGAGAAAGCCTGTCACCCCGCCCCCAAAAATCGTCAGGCCCAGACCGACGATGATTTGATCGACGCCCAGGCTGATGGTCAGCAGGCCAAACAGCAGCCCCAGCATCAGGCCCAACCCCAGCCCGGTCAGCAGGCCGAGCAGCAGGCTGTCGCTGTTGAGGGCCGCCACGAAGCCGCCAAAGGCCCCGATGAGCATCATCCCTTCCAGCCCCAAATTGAGCAACCCGGCCCGCTCCGAGACCGTTTCGCCCAGCGCCGCCAGCAGCAGCGGCACGGCGGCGACCAGGCCGGAACTCAGGAGGACGGTGATGAGGGTTTCAATATTCACGTCGTTACTCCGTTTTTGCCGGATTGTAATCTGGTGTAGAATAGCAGGAATTTTCAAAAACTACCATACGCCAAATTGTCAATTGGTGCAAAGTGCAGTATGCTCTCCGAAAAAGGGGGGAGGACCAAACTCAAGAGGAGTGACATCTGATGACATCGCCCGACGATTACGATAATCCGTGGAAAGAAGCGTTGGAGCAATATTTCGAGCAGTGTATGGCCCTATTTTTCCCACAAGCGGCGGCCGAAATCGACTGGTCCAGAGGGTATGAGTTCCTCGACAAAGAACTCCAACAAATCGCGCCCGAAGCGATGACCGGACAACGCACCGTGGATAAGCTGGTCAAGGTGTGGAAACGCGCTTCCGGTGAAGAAGCATGGATTCTCATCCACATCGAGGTGCAAAGCCAGGTCGACTCCAATTTCCCGGAACGAATGTACATCTACAACTACCGCATCTTCGACCGGTACCAGCGGCGGGTGGTCAGTTTCGCCATTCTGGGCGATGATAGCCCCACGTGGCGACCTGACCGGTACGGGTATGAATTGTGGGGCTGCCGCGTTACTTTGGAATTCCCGGCCGTCAAGTTGTTGGATTATCAAAATGACTGGGCTGAGTTGGAGCAAAGTACCAACCCTTTCGCCGTAATAGTCATGGCTCACTTACACACCCAGGCCACTCGACATCAGCCTCACGAGCGGTATAATCTCAAGTGGCGGTTGACCAGGGGGTTGTACGAGCGCGGCTACAGCAAGAAAGATGTGCGGCTGTTGTTTCGGTTCATCGACTGGTTGATGGCCTTACCGCCCGATTTACACATCGTTTTTAATGAGCAGTTATTGGTCTACGAAGGAGACAAAAAGATGCCTTATATAAGTGGTGTTGAACGAATGGTCATTGAACGGGAAGTAAAACGGGAAGTAGAACAGAGTGTTCTACAACAAAGCCGAGATCATATCATTGAAATCATTAAAGTTCGTTTTACCGATGCTCCTCAAAAATTGGTTGATAGTCTCGAAGCCATTACCAACCCGAATATCTTGGATAGATTACACCGGCAAGCTATTACGATAGAGTCGGTTGAAAGTTTTCAGAAAGTTGTTGATGAAGCCCTGGCTAATGCTGCCGATAACGACCAAGTTTAGGAACGTGAATTAAACAAATTCCTCAATTGCGTAAATTATGAGATTAGAGATGGGGAGATTAAGAGATTATTGGCAAGAATCTCCAAATCTCTAATCTCCAATCTCTTGATGAAATAGGGAAGTTCATTAATTCTCAGTCCTTAGCCATTATTGCGCCTCCACCCGCCGCCAGTAACGCCGCTCAAAATAGCTGCTGAGAGCGAAAAAAATCAGCATCAACCCCTCCAGCAGGGGCACGAAAAAGGCCGGAATCTGGGCGGTGCGGGCCATCACCTCGCCGCCGAAGAGGAGGAAGGCGAAGAAGAAGGCGAAGGGAATGAGGGCCAGCGGATTGAGGCGGGCCAGAAAGACCAGGGCAAAAGCGGTCAGGCCATATTCAGGATTCCACTCCCCCTGAAACAGCCCCTTTACCCCCAACACATCATTGGCCCCAGCCAGGCCGGCGAACCCGGCGCTTAACAGCATGGCCACGATAACCAGCCGCCGGACGGGCAGCCCGGCGTGGTGGGCGGCAGGGTGGCTGTGACCAATGACAGTCAGCTCGAAGCCGAGGGTGGTCCAGCGAAAGAGCAGATAGACCAGCAGCACGGCCAGCAGGCCGACGATGAGGCCCAGATGGACCCGCTCGCTGAAGGGCAGCGGCGGCAGGCGGTAGGCGGACGGAATGGCGGCCATCTGTGGGGCAACGACGGTCGGCTCTTTGAACGGCCCTTTGACCAACCAACTGGTTAGAAACACAGCCACAAAATTCATCATAATGGTGGTGATGATTTCGTTGAGGCCATAGTTGGCTTTGAGCAAGGCCGGAATAACGCCCCACACCAACCCGCCGAGGAAACCCGCGCCCCCGGCCAGCAGCAGCGCCACCCCCGGCGGTAACTGCCCGGCCAGCGTCGGGGCGATGATCCCCACCAGGGCCGCGCCCATCAAAAATTGCCCATCCAGGCCGATGTTCCAAACGCTCGCTTTCAGGGCGATGAGCAGCCCGGCGCTGATGATGAGCAGGGGAGCCATTTTGACCAAAATTTCGCTCAGGGCCAGGGATGTGCCCAACCCCCGCCGGAAGAGGATGGCGTAGGCAGTCAGCGGCTCTTTGCCGACCAGCCATAAAAAAAGGGCGCCCCCCACAAAGGCCGCCGCGATGGCCCCCAGCGAACTCAAAAAGGCGACCCCGGCCCGGTTCACACCCCACCTCCGACCATCAGCCGCCCGATGGTGGCCGTATCGGCCTGCGCCCGGTCGAGCAGAGCCACCAACCGCCCCTCGTACATCACCCCGATACGGTCACAAACGGCCTGTAACTCTTCCATCTCCGATGAGATGAGCAGGACGGCCATACCGTGAGCCGCTCGCTGCCGGAGCGTGTCCAGGATGGACTGGGCCGTCTGTGCATCGAGACCGTGGGTGGGCTGGTCACAGACGAGTAGCCTGGGGTTGAGGCTCAACTCCCTGGCCAGCAGCAACTTTTGGATGTTGCCGCCGGAGAGCGTCCCCAGCCGGGCCGATGGTCCCGCCGCTTTGATCTTGAACTCGCGCAGCAAGGACCGGACGTAACTGTTGATCGTCCTGTGGCTGATGAAGCCCCACATATTAAAAGGCCAGCGTTTGATAACCTTCAACACCACATTGTCGGTCACGCTCAGGCCGGGGATGGCCGCTTCGCCCAGACGATCCGCGCTGACGTAGCCGATCCCGGCGGCGTGGGCCTCGGCGACGCCCCGGTTGGTGATCGGCTGTCCCGCGAACGTCACCTGCCCGCTGACCACCGCCCGCTGCCCGGCGATGACTTCGGCCAATGCTTTCTGACCACTGTCGGCCACCCCGGCCAGCCCCACAATTTCCCCGGCCCGTAGTTCGAGGGAGGCCTCTTTCAACACCGCCTGGCCTCTTTCGTTCAGGGCCGTCACCCGCGCAAGGCTGCAAATCGGCGGCCCTACCTTTTTTGCCGAGAGCGGCTCCACACCCGGCGGTAGACCCTCTTCAAACATCAGGCCGATAATCTGTTGGGTCAGGCTGGCGGAGGAGTGGGCGGTTAATTCAGACGGGCCAATCTCGCCCACGACCCGCCCCTGCCGCAGAATGGTCAGCCGGTCGCTGAGGGCCAGGGCCTCTTTGAGCTTGTGGGTGATGAATAGAACGGCAACACCCTCGGCGGTCAGCCGCCGCAGAATGGCAAATAACTCCTCGACTTCCGGGGGGGATAAGATGGAGGTCGGTTCGTCGAGCAGCAGCAGTCTGGCCCCCCGATAGAGGGCTTTGCTGATTTCGACCCGCTGCTGTTCTCCCAGCGACAGATCACGCACGATGGTGCGGGGGGAAATGGTCAATCCCAACACACGCAACACCGCCACCAATCGTTGCTCGGCCCGGTTCACCGTCAACAGCGGGCCGGTCGTCGTGCCCAGCATCACATTGTCGAGAATGGACAGGGTTGGAACCAAAGCAAAATGTTGGTAGACGGTTCCCAGACCGTGGTCAATGGCCGTGCGGGGGGAGTCGAACCGCACCGGTTGGCCGTCGATGGTAATCTCGCCCTCCTCCGGTTGGAGCATCCCTGACAGAATGTTGATGAAGGTCGATTTACCCGCGCCGTTTTCGCCTAAAAGGGTATGGATTTCGCCCCGGCGGACGGTCAGGGAAATGGCATCGTTGGCCACCACGCCGGGAAAGCGTTTGGTCACCTGCCGAATTTCGAGCAGGGGCAGACGCTCGGCTGTCTGGCTCTGCTCTCCCGGAATCCGGGTTTGAGCAATCGAATTGTCATCAGGCTGAGGCTGGTGGGCGAGTTGGGCCATTTACTTTGGTGGTAGGTGTTTTGTATTTCTTGAAAATATCTTATGTTCTATATTCTCTGACAGATTTTTCAGCGGGAGGAAGCGCAGGGCGACTATCAGATTGTGGTCTGGGGGATGTAAAGGCTTCGCGGGCGTGGTAAAATCAAAATGCCTAACTCAAGGAATAACCTCAATCGAGCGCAGGATCAACGCGCCGAGATTATCCTGCTGGCCCCGCCCGGCCTCCAGAATGGGCAGGCGGGCGCTGGTGGTGGGGTTGTCGAAACCGATGCGGAGTTGGTACTCACCGGGCGGCGTGGAAGCGGGGATAGGCAGTTGGTAGGGATCGACGATGATTTCACCGACGGCCCAATCGGTGGTGGGCCGGGTTCCACCGAGCGGCGGCCCTTCGATCTGAGAAACGACACCGCCCTGGGGCGTGGTCAGATGAATGAAGAAATTGTAGGGATCGGTCGGCACGGAGATGGCTTTCCAGAAGAACGTAATATTGATATTCTCCCCGGCCCGATATTGCAGGCGGGGCAGTTCATAGGCCTCGACGCCGATCTGCCCGCCCAGGTTGGCCCCCATCGGCACGCGGGAGCCGTTGCTGACGACCAGCGTGACCAGCGTCCGGTTGGCCACCAAAGAACTCGGCGGCGGGTCTTGAGAGACAACGCTGCCCAGCGGTTCGGCGCTCCAATCTTCATACTTCTGCACCACCAGGTCGAGACCGGTCAACTGCCGCTCGGCCTCCTCAAAATTGAGGTCGGTCACGTCCGGCACTTCGATCAGCGGCGGTCCCTGGCTCAAAACCACATCAACCTGAGCGCCCGGATCAACGCCTGCGCCGGGCGTAATCGACTGGCGGATGATGGTGAAAGCCGGCCAGGTGGGGTGCGGTTCCTCCCCCGCCACGGCCATCTCCAGACCGATCTGGGACAGCGCCTGACGGGCTGCGCCCTCATCCAGGCCCACCACATCAGGCATCTGGAGTTGATCGCCCGACACCGGCGACTCCGAGGCAAAGACCTGGCTCAACTGCGGGCCGTAGGCGCTGTACAGGGCCACAGCCAGAGGGATGAGGCCAATAACGGCCAAAATGGCCAGGCCACCCAGGAGTAACATCATCAGGTCGATGCCCCCGCCCCCTCTTTGGGGCCGGTGGGCCGCCTCCGCCGCCGAGACATAGGCCGGCGGGTGCGCGGGCGGGGGTGGCGGCGGGGTGGAGACGCCGTAGCCGACGCTCTGCAAGGGGGAGCCAACCACCGCCGAAATCGGCGTCTGGCTGCCGGTGGCGGTCAGGTGGCCCTGTTTGTACATAATCAACGCTTCCCGCAGATGATCCGCCGTCAGGAAACGTTCGTTGGGATTTTTGGCCATGGCCGCATCGACAATACGGGCCACCGGCTCCGGCACCGAGGCGTTGATCCGATCCACCGGAATGTGGGCCTCGTACAACTGCTTGCGGGCGATTTCCTGGTCATCGACGCCAACGAAGGGCACGCGCCCGGTCAACATCTCATACAGAATGATGCCGATGGCGTAAACGTCGGTGGCGGGCAAGACCTGCTCCCCGGCGGCCTGCTCCGGGGCAAAGTAGGCGGGCGTGCCCCAGACCACTTCTCCCTCATCCATCGCGCTGGCTCCCAGAGCGCGGGCCAGACCGAAATCGGTCACTTTGGCCTGACCGTTGGGGGTAATCAGGATGTTGCCCGGCTTCAAATCGCCGTGGACAATGCCGGCCCGGTGGGCAGCCCCCACCGCCGAGCAAATCTGGATGGCATACCGCACGGCTTTATCGACCGGCACTTGCCCCCGCTCGTCGATGATCGCGCTCAAATCCGAGCCGGCGATCCACTCCATGACGATGTAGGGCCGCTCCTGATCCTGGCCGAAATCATAAACGGCGACGATGTAGGTGTCGCTCAGGCGAGCCGCGTTCTGGGCTTCCCGATGGAAGTTGACCAGGAAACTGGGGTCGCCGGCATATTCCGGGCGCAGCACCTTGACGGCGACCATGCGGCCCAGGGCCATATCCTGGGCCTGGTAAACCTGAGCCAGGCCCCCTTCCCCAATCTTTTTGATTAGTTGATAGCGATCATTGAAGATGACAGGTAGTTCCATAGATTGTTGTATTTTACCCTATATCGCCGACTCTAACAAGAAAGGGAACATTGACGGACGCACTCAGTTTGAGGGCGAATTAATTACATCCATCGACGATTTTACCGGTTCAATGGTTCAATTGTTCATTGTTCATTGTTCATTGTTCATTGGAAGGTTGGAAGATTGGTGACGAGCCAACCACCCTGCCCATTGGATGTATTGATCTTCTCAAAATTGTTTGACTCGTCTCATGGCCCGTGTTAGAATAAGTCGCTTTTGACGCATAAAAGCATAAATTTTTGTTTAGGATCAATGGATTGCTTACGTCGATCAATTCTTTCAATCTTCCAACTCTTCCAATCTTCCAATCTTTTATGCTTCCAACTGATCTAAACGTTCCTCCAAATTGAAATGCGTCCCACGTAATTTAGAAAGAGCCAACAATGAGCGATTCACCGCTAATTTATCTGGATCACGCCGCCTCAACGCCGACGGAGCCGCACGTTTTGGAAGCGATGCTCCCTTATTTTACGGAATTGTACGGCAATGCTTCGGGCATTCACCGCCAGGCCCGGGCCAGCGCCCAGGCCATCCATCAAGCCCGGCACGATGTGGCCGATTGCCTCGGCTGCCGCCCCGATGAGATTGTTTTCACCGCCTGCGGCAGCGAAAGCGATAACATCGCCATCCGGGGTGTGGCCTGGGCACAAAAAGAGGCCGGGCGCGGCCAGCATCTCATCACCAGTCCCATCGAACATAGCGCGGTCAACCGGACTATCGACCAATTGTGTGACCATTTCGGCTTCGAGCAGACGGTCGTCCCGGTCGATCAAAATGGCCAGGTTGATCCCGCCGCCGTGGTCGCCGCTATCCGGCCCGACACCGCGCTGATTACCATTATGTACGCCAACAACGAAGTGGGCACGCTACAACCCATCGCCGAGATTGGGGGGGTGGCGCGTGCGCGGGGCATCCCCTTCCACACCGACGCGGTGCAGGCCGCGGCCTACGAAACCCTGGCCGTGGATGATCTCCAGGTCGATCTGTTGGCCATTTCCGGCCACAAAATCTATGCGCCCAAAGGGATCGGTATCCTGTATGTCCGCCAGGGTACGCCGCTGCTGCCTCCTTTTACCGGCGGGGGACACGAGCAGGGCCGGCGTCCCGGTACAGAGAATGTACCCTATATTGTCGGAATTGCCAAAGCTCTCGACCTCATTCAGGCGCAACGTGAGTCGGAAAATCGGCGGCAAGCGGCCCTGCGAGACCGGCTCATTGACGGCGTGCTGACCACCATCCCCGGCAGCCATCTGAGCGGCCATCCCCACCAGCGGTTGCCGAACAGCGCCACCTTTCTGTTCGAGGGAGCGGAGGCCACCGGCATCTTGCTGCGGCTGGATATGGCCGGCATCCAGGGGGCCAGCGGGAGCGCCTGCATGACCGGTGAGCCGGAGCCGAGCCGGGTGTTGACGGCCATGGGTATCCCCCGTGATCTGGCCCTAAGCGCCTTGCGTTTGACGCTGGGCAGACAGACGACCGAGGCCCACATCGACCGGGTGTTGGCCGTACTGCCGGAGGTCCTCAAAAAAGTACGCCGGATCAGCCCCGTTCGCCAGCCTGAGCGGTCGTAGTCTCGGCAATGCCCCCTTATTTGCTGCTATCGCTCCTGCTCGGCACAACGTATGGCGTTCTTTTCCATATATGGCGGGGAAAAACGATCAAAGATATGCTGCTCTATCTGCTGGCCGGCGTGATTGGATTTGGACTAGGTCAATTGTTAGGGGAGATGATGGCTCTGGATTTCATGCGGGTCGGCCCCCTCCATCTGATCGAGGCGTCGGCGGTGAGTTGGGTCAGTCTGTTTTTGGCCCATTGGCTAAAAATTTAGCAGAACGGCGGATTTTCTTAAAACCGGGGGGTGTGGTAAAATCGGAGCTTCTATCAATGCGAGGTTAGAGTTAAGTTAATGCCAGAAGAAACGAATTCAAAATATCAAGAGATGTTGTCCGGGCCGGAAGTCTCAACGAGTGTGGCTGACAAACGGCCTTTGTTCATCGGTATTGGGGTTGCGATTCTCATTATTGTGCTGTTCGTCGGCGGAGGCTGGCTACTGTTCATTTATCCGGTGGCCGCCGCCCGGCTGCGAGACATCGTCATCATCTTTATGGGAATTGGCTCGCTGTTGGTCATTCTGCTGCTGGTGGCCCTGGTCGTGATTACGACCTATCTGGTCCTTAAAGTCAACGATCTGGTGAAGCTGGTCAAGGAAGTCATCATCACCCTCAACACGGATGTCAAACCGGTGTTGGGCAGGGTGCAAGAGACGGTCGGCACGGTCAAGGGAACTACGACATTTATCAGCGATCACGCCGTGCAGCCGGTCATTACCACGGCGGCCAGCGTCACGGCGCTGCGCACCATTGTTCGCAGTCTATTCAGTCGAGATTAGGTCTCGTAAAACATAAGGCGTAAAACGTAAAACGTAAGACGTGAAACCCAAAAACTGATGTTTCACGTCTTACGTTTTACTCGATCATCATTAGTTTTAACAAAAGGGAGTAAAATTATGGCAAGCCGAAGTGGTGGTGGCGAATTTTTCGCCGGGTTGATTATTGGCGGTTTGGTGGGGGCAGCAGTGGCCGTTTTGATGGCCCCCCAATCGGGCGAAGAGACCCGCGCTCAACTGCGGGATCGTAGTTTGGATATTAAAGATCGGGCCGAAGAGGGTGTGTTGACCGCCCGCCAGCAAGCCCAAGGCCAGATTGCTACACTGCAAGATCAAGTAGCCGCTTTACAGCAGCAAGTCAGTGGATTGCAAGAAAAGGGGAAAGAAACCCTGGAAAAAGGAAAAGAGCAGGTTTCCAAAGCGATCAACCGGGGTAAAGATAACGCGGCGGAATAGCCTTAAAACATTGCCAACGACAAAGGCGAGGTGTATACACCTCGCCTTTGTCGTTGGGCTGATCTTATTTTCACAGAAGTTACGCAGTTCATCCCCAAAACCCCCTCCCAACCTCCCCCGCAACGGGGGAGGCGCGATCTTCCCCCCGAATCGGGGGGATTGAGGGGGGTGAAATACGGCAACTGCGTAAGACCTACCTCAGGAGGAAACCCTATGTCCACAGTCATCGCTGTCATTGCCACGATTGCCGCGCTGGTCGGCATTCTTATGGCCTGGTGGGCCTACCGCCAAAGTAAGGAGTTGAGCGGACGGCTGGCCCGCACCAATCAACGGGTCGAGGCGTTGCGGGAAGAGATGGAGCGGGAGCAGCGCAAGCTCACCCGGGAGAAACAGCAGCTCAAGGCGGACGTTGTGCAATTGAAGGGGGGCAATGATGGCCTGGCTGATCCGGGAGCCACCGGCGAGTTGGTCAGGCCGCAGGCAGGCCCGCCGCCCATCCGGGAGATCACACCGCAGACGTTAAAAGCCCGGATCGACCAGGGGGATGATCTGTTTGTCGTCGATATGCGCCAACCTTATGAGTATCAGGCCGGCCACATCCCCGGCTCGGTCAACATCTTCATCGAGCATATCCCGGCCCACATCGACCAAATCCCCAGAGACAAAGAAGTGATCTTCCAATGTTGGCACGGTAACACCAGCCTGCAAGCGTCGGCCTTTTTAATTGATAAGGGCTGGGCTGCGGATCGAGTGGCCAGCCTGAGCGGGGGCATTGCCGGTTGGACCCAAACCAACGGCATGGATAGCCTGGTCAAGGATTAGCCCCGTTGTCATTCACCGAGTTAATCAACTTTTCGGCCTACCCGATTGATACCGACCGCTTCGACAATGATTGGCAGGCCATCGCCGCCTATACCCGCGCCCACGGCGTGGATGGGTTGGAGTTGTTGATTGGCTATGACCCGCTCCCCCGGACGCCGCCCGGTTTGGTCCGGGGCGTGCATCTGCCCTTCTGGATCACCTGGCTGGATGTCTGGCGGGATGTGCCCGGTGCGTTAGGGCGCTACTTCCCTGATCTCGATCCGGCCTGGCTCCAGTTCTACTGCGGGGGACGTACCTCTACCGAGATTATCGAGACGATGGGACAAACCTTGCGCCACGCCGCTGCGCTCGATCCGGCCTACGCCGTCTTCCACGTCAGCCACGTCGAACCGGCCCACGCTTTTACCCGCGCCTATCCCTACACCAGCCGCGAGGTCATCGCCGCCACGGTCGATCTGCTCAACACGGTGGCCGCCACCTTTGCCGGGGGCGAGCCGCCGGTCCGTCTCTTTCTGGAAAATTTGTGGTGGCCCGGCCTGACGTTTACCAATATCGACGAAACGACCTACTTTTTCGAGGCTCTCGCTTTTGACAATTGGGCCTTCGTGCTGGATACCGGCCATTTGATGAACACCTGCGCGACATTGACCGAGGAGGAAGCGGCCATCGACTATGTGCTTGAGCGGATCAGCCAGCTACCGGCCAACGTCGTCGAGCGCATCGAGGGCATCCACCTCAACCTGAGCATCTCCGGCGACTATCAACAGCGGACGCTCCCGCTGGGTCTGCCCCCCGGCTTCGCCCGGATGACGATGCCGGAGCAACTGACCCTGAGCCGGAGCAACGCCCTCCACATCGACCAGCACCGCCCCTTCAGCCACCCCCGCTGCCGGGAGATCATCGAGGCCGTCCGGCCCCGTTTCGTCACCCACGAGTTCCTGAGCGAAACCCAGGCCGAGTTTGACCAAAAGCTGCGGGTTCAACGAGCGGCCTTACACCCCGACCGCTAACCTTGGCGAATAAGACCCTAAAGGTTTCCATAGATCAGGCCAAACGTGGTCGATTCACGGTGACGAAGCTGCTTTCAAGTAACCTTTAGGGACGAAACCTTTAGGGTCTGGCTTCAAAATGAGAATTGCTGTCACCCCCATAACCCTTTTGACAATCCCCTCTGATTGCATTAGAATACCGGAATTGATTTGGCCCCCACGCCAATCGACTGCGCCAACTCACTGCATGAAAGCAAAGAAGCAAAAATTCCGCGAAGATCGCGATTGAAGGAGATAGTTAATGGCTGGTAGTTACACAACTGATAATATTCGTAATATCGTTCTCCTGGGGCATAACGGCTGTGGCAAAACATCCCTGGCAGAAGCGATGCTCCATCAGAGCGGCGGCACGAACCGTCTGGGCAAAGTCGAGCAGGGGAACACCGTTTCCGATTTCGATGAGGAAGAAATCAACCGCACGATGTCTCTCTCGCTGTCGATCCTGCCCTGTGAATGGAAAGGGACCAAGATCAACATCCTCGATGCCCCCGGCTATGCCGATTTTCAGGGTGAGATGTTGAGCGGCCTGCACGTGGCCGACACCGCCGTGATCGTCCTGGATGGCTCCTCCGGCGTCGAAGTCGGCACCCAGATTGCCTGGCAGATGGCCAGAGACAACGACAAGCCCATCGCCATTTTCCTGAACAAGATGGACCGGCCCAACGCCAGTTACAGCCGGGTTATCAACGAACTCCGCGAAACGTTCGAGGCTACTTTTGTGCCGATGCAATTACCCATTCGCAAAGGGGAAACCTTTGAGGGCATCGTCGATATGATTACCCTCAAAGCCCACACCGGCGAAGGGAAAGGACACGCCGCCCCGGAGGAGATGGCCGATGAGATCGAGGAGTACCGCGTCCAGGCCATCGAGTATGCCGCCGAGAGTGATGATGAGTTGATGATGAAATATTTCGACGGCGAGCCGTTGAGCGAAGAGGAAATCGCCCACGGTATTCAGAGCGGGTTGGCCGGTCGCCGCATCGTGCCCGTCTTTTGTGGCTCGGCCACGGATGACGTGGCCATCAGGAGCTTCCTCAACGACATCAGCGAAGCGTTCCCCAAACCGGCCACGAACACCAACATCACGGCCACGAACAGTAAGACGGACGAAGAAGAGACGCTGACGGGTGACCCGGAGGGGCCGCTGGCCGCTCAGGTTTTCAAGACGGTCAACGACCAGTATGGCCGGGTCAGCTACCTGCGGGTCTGGTCCGGGACGCTCCAGGGGGATAGCCGCTGTTACAACGCCCGGCTCGATCAGGAAGAGCGCATGGCCGGTCTCTTTATGCCCAAAGGAAAAGAGCAAATCACCATTCCCAAAGCCGCCGCCGGCGACATCGTCGGCGTAGTCAAACTGGGCGAAACCCAAACCCAGGATACCCTGTCGGATAAAGCTCATCCGCTGCTGCTGCCGACCATCGACTATCCTGATCCGGTCTATGCCGTAGCTCTGACCCCCAAGAGCCAGGCTGACTCGGCCAAACTTGGCCCCAGCTTGAGCCGGATTACCGAAGAGGATTTGACCCTCCATTCCCGGTATGAGACGGCCACCCGCCAGACCTTGCTGGAAGGGATGGGGGATGCCCACGTTGAGATTGCCGTCAAGCGGATGAAGAGCCGCTTTGGGCTGGAAGTCGAGACCAGTATCCCCAAAGTGCCGATGCGGGAAACCGTGACCCGCGCCGGTTCGGCCCAATATCGGCACAAAAAGCAGACCGGCGGGGCCGGGCAGTTTGGCGAGGTCCATCTGCGTGTCGAGCCGATGGAGCGGGGCGAAGGCTTTGAATATAAGAGCGAAATCTTCGGCGGGGCTATCTCCCAGACATTCCTGCCTTCCATTGAAAAAGGGATCAAACAGGTGTTAGAGGACGGCCCGATGGCCGGTTATCCGGTGGTTGATATCCGGGCCGTGGTCTACGACGGCAAGGAACACCCGGTCGATTCCAAAGACATCGCCTTCCAGATCGCCGGGCGGGAGTCATTCCGGCTGGCCATGCGGGAAGCGGGCGCGGTGCTGCTGGAGCCGATTGTGGATATGGTCATCACCGTGCCCAATGAATATACCGGCGACGTCAGCGGCGATCTCAGCACCAAGCGGGGCCGGCTGTCCGGGATGGAACAGATCGGCGGGAACACCATCATCACCGCCCAGGCCCCCCTGGCCGAGGTACAGCGGTACGCCACCGATCTACGCTCGATTACTCAAGGCCGGGGCATCTACACCATGAAAGTGTCCCATTACGAACAGGTGCCCAGCCACATTGCCGGCGACATTATCGCTAAGGCCCAGAAAGAAAAACAGGAAGAATAATTCTATGGCATCAATTTTCCCATTTACCGCCATTGTGGGTCAGGAAGAGATGATTATGGCCCTGACCCTCAATGCAATCAATCCCAAAATCGGCGGGGTGCTGATCCGGGGCGAGCGGGGCACGGCCAAATCGACCGCCGCCCGGGCTATGGCCGCCCTGCTGCCCGAAATCCAGGTCTTTGCCGATTCCCCCTTCAATGATAATCCCCACGCCCCGGAAACCTGGTCGGATTGGGTCAAGGAGCGCAAGGCCAACGAGGAACCCCTCCACACCGGCAAACGGCGCATCCGTTTCGTCGATCTGCCGGTCAGCGCCACCGAAGATCGGGTCGTCGGTACGCTCGACATCGAGAAGGCTATCAAACAGGGGGAGCGCCATTTCGAGCCGGGCGTGCTGGCCGCGGCCAACCGGGGCTTGCTCTACGTTGACGAGGTCAACCTGTTAGATGACCACGTCGTTGACCTGCTGCTCGACTCGGCGGCGATGGGGGTCAACGTGGTCGAGCGGGAGGGCATCAGCTACTCCCACCCGGCCCGCTTCATCTTCGTCGGGACGATGAACCCGGAAGAGGGGGACCTGCGGCCCCAGTTGCTCGACCGTTTTGCCCTGTGTGTGGACATCAAAAGCATCGGCTCCCCCAAGAAACGGATGGAGATTTTGGAGCGGACGCTGCAATTCGAGCAAGACCCGGACGCTTTCTATAAAGAGTGGCAACCCCGTGAGTTCGATCTGGCCGACAAGATCATCACGGCCCAAAAGCTGTTGCCTGATGTTCGCTACACGAAGCGAGACCTGGGCACGGTGGCCGAGTTGATGGCCGAGATGAACGTCGATGGTCACCGGGGAGACATCGTCATTCTCAAGACGGCCCTGGCCCACGCCGCCTTCCACAACCGTAAAAAGATCACCCAGGAAGATATTCTGGTGGCCGCTCAGTTGGCCCTGCCCCACCGCCTCAAGCGGCAGCCGTTCCAGGATACCTCGGCCCAATTCCAACAGTTGGCCGAACGGCTGGAGCAGGCTCGCCAACAGGAGCAGGGGGACCAACAGCAGCGAGGAACCACCGAAGAGCAGAGCAGCTCGTTCGAGGAAAAAAAAACGACAATGAAGAAGAGCTAGGGGAGCCGGACGAGAACGCCCCCCCGCTGCCGACCAACGCCCCCCCTCGCCCTGACCAATCGACCCAATCCTCCGGCGACAAAAGCCCGGCCAACAACCCGGTTGACATCGGCCAGGATTTTTCGACCCGTCGATTGCAAACCCCGCTCGATAAAATGACCCGCTCCTCCTCCGGGAAGCGGAGCTACACCAAAACAGACCGCAAACGGGGCCGCTACATCCAAGCCCGCCCCACACGCGGCAAACCCCGCGATGTGGCCTTCGACGCCACCCTGCGGGCCGCCGCCCCCCACCAAATCAATCGGGACCGCTCCGAACGCGCCCTGGCTGTCGAGAACCAGGACATCCGGGACAAGGTCCGGGTGCGCCGGGCCGCCAACCTGATCCTGTTCGTCGTTGATGCCAGTTGGAGTATGGCCGCCGCCGAGCGGATGGAAGCCACCAAAGGGGCCATTATGAGCCTCCTGATGGATGCCTACCAGCGGCGGGATCAGGTTGGGCTGATCGTCTTCCAGAAAGAGGAGGCCCGGCTGGCCCTGCCGCCCACCTCCAGCGTCGAGCTGGCCCAGAAAGCGCTGGCCGATGTGCCGGTCGGCGGCAAAACGCCCCTCTCTGCCGGGCTGCTGCTGGCCCACCGGGTTATGACCCAGCAGACTCGCCTCTACCCCGAAATTATGCCGCTGATGATCCTGCTGACCGACGGCGCCGGCAACGTCTCTGTGTCGAGCCTCCCGGCCCAGGAGGAGGCGCACCGGGCCGCCCAGATGATCGTCGAGGAGAATATCCGCTCGGTGGTTATCAATATGGAACACGTCAGCTTCGACCGGGGGCTGGCCCAAGCCCTGGCCATCGAGCTGAACGCGCCCTGCTACGCCCTGGCTGATCTCAAGGCCGACACGTTGTATCAAACCGTTAAGGAAGAATTAGAGAGGTAAATTCAACATGGCAACGATGTTAAAACAAGCGCGGCTGGAAGCGACCTGCGCCGGGGAAGCCGTAGACCGCCCGGCGGTGGCCCTGTGGCGACATTGGCCGGTCGATGACCAGACGGGGGATCAACTGGCCCGGGCCACGCTCGATTTTCAAAAGGTGTATGATTTCGACTTTATCAAAGTCACGCCCAGCAGCAACTTTTGCGTAGCCGGCTATGGGGCCGATAGCTACTGGGAGGGCAACCAGGAGGGAACCCGCACCTGGGGACCGCGGGCCATCCAGACCCCCGACGATTGGACCCGTCTGGAGCCGCTCGACCCCGGCGAGGGCTTATCCGCCGAAGTCATCGAGGCCAACCGGCTCATCGGCCAGGCCGTCGGCGAAACCGTGCCCTTCATTCAAACCATCTTCAACCCCCTCTCCCAGGCCAAAAATCTGGTCGGCAAGGAGCGCTTCATCGCCGACCTGCGCCAACATCCCGACGCGGTCAAGGCCGGGCTGGCCGTCATCACCGAATCGATCCTGCGCTTTATCGAGGCGCTCAAGCCGACCGGCGCGGCCGGCATCTTCCTGGCCCTGCAACACGCCAGCTACAATCTGCTAACCGAGGCCGAGTATCGCGAGTTTGGCCGCCCCCTCGATCTACAGATTTTAGAGGCTACCGAGGGCATGTGGTTCAACCTGATCCACCTGCACGGCACGCAGGTGATGTTCGATCTGGTGGCCGATTATCCGGCCCAGGTTCTCAATTGGCACGATGTGGAGACGCCCCCTTCGCTTGGTGAGGGGCTGGACCGCACGGCAATGGCCCTGTGTGGCGGTCTGCGGCAGTGGGAGACGATGGTCCAGGGCACGCCCGCCTCCGTGCAGGTCGAAGCCCAGGCCGCCCTGGAGGCCACGCAGGGTCGCCGCTTCATCCTCGGCACCGGCTGCGTGACGCCCATCACCGCCCCGACGAGTAATATTTTGGCGGCCCGGCAGGCAGTTGAGCCTTAGAGACTGTTTTAAAAGCCCCCTCAGCCCCCCAAAGGGCTTATCGTTACACATAAGTGAGGTAAGTTAGGAGGTGTTAAAAATAAGCCA